>JBJDXG010000179.1:1678-3519 GCA_051866555.1 bacterium
GCTGTCAGCCAAGGCTGTTCCTGCTGCCCCTCCGGCAGCATATGAGCATCAAACCACATATAGAAGAATTTTTCCGCCGGATTTATTATATAGCCATCCTGTTTTTGATCAGCTGTATCATAGGAGTCAGCCATAATCAATACATCATCAGCTGTCGTTTCCGTTCCCATCGTATCATAGCCAATAATGACCCGCCAATGTCCGCCCCAGTCGATATTCTCAACCATAATAGGAATATTATTATGTAAATGGTCAGAAACAAATTTAAGAAATTCAACAGGAGAAGCAAACGGTTTATTATCCAAACTGGATTCAACCTGCCAGCCAAGCTGTTTAAAAAATCTGCTCATACCTTCTGTATCAGTTCCGACCCGCTCCTTCGTACCCATGATTTTAGCAATACTCTTTTCATCCCAGGCAGCATTTTCAAAATGATACAGCACAGTTAAAGCAGCTGCTGGCCCACAGGTAATTTCGGTCGTCTGCTGATAAGTTTTATAATGGGATAAAATAGTTAAATTCTTATTGGATTTCAAATTATAAAAATCAGGCTGCTTATAGTACGGTGAATTTTTTACATTGCCTATCCCGGCATAGGCAGAAGCTCCTTCTTCTGTAGTCACATAACCATCAGGATAAGGAATCACCTGCTTATCCTCCGCTTTAGCCAGAGGAATCAGCACCGCAGTCAGCAAGGCTACACTTAAAATTATAATTGATAATTTTTTCAATACTTTTACCTCCTCACCTTTCTTTAAAAATGACTATGCAAACAGGTTAAGTATAATTCAAATATCAAACTACTTTATATCGGGAGACAGAAGCTGCAAAGCCGAATGAGCGGCTTCCTGCTCCGCCTCTTTTTTACTTTTTCCCTTGCCATTGCCCATAGCCTTATCGTTAATCAAGACCTGAACAAAAAAGGTTTTGCAGTGATCCGGGCCTTTTTCATCTATGACCTCATAATGCGGACAGCAGTGACAGTCCTTCTGCGCTAATTCCTGCAAAATACTTTTATAATCACGGAAAAGCTCATAGCGCTTAGCCAAATCGATCTGCTCCTTTAACTGACCGATAACAAATTTCTCACTCGCCTTTATTCCCTGGTCAAGATAAATAACGCCTATCAGCGCCTCATAAACATTAGCCAGCAAAGAAGAGCGTTCCCTTCCGCCGCCTAAAATTTCGCCCTTGCTCAGCAGGAGATATTGACCCAGTCCTAACTCGGCAGCTTTTTCTGCCAATGTAGGGCGGCTGACAACAGCAGCCCTTACCCGGTTCAGCTCTCCCTCCGCTACATCAGGATAAAGAGCATAAATATATTCTGTTACCATTAATCCCAGAACACTGTCGCCTAAAAATTCTAAGCGCTCATTAGAAACCAGCTTCTGCTCTTTTCTTTCATTAGCATAGGATTCATGAATAAAAGCCTGGTTCAACAAATCAATATCCTTAAAAAATATGCCCAACTTTTCTTCTAACTCTTTTAATACTGCCCTTCTTTTACTATCTACCATAATTTCACCTGTTTAATCTTTATATTTTTTTACAATCAAAGTAGCATTATGTCCGCCAAAGCCTAAGGAATTAGATAAAGCTGCGTTTACTGTCTTCTTGACCATTTTATTAGGAGTGTAATTTAAATCACATTCCGGATCAGGATTTTCATAATTTATAGTCGGAGGTATAATGTCGTTATCCACAGACAGACAAATGGTCGCAAATTCAATCGCACCGGCAGCCCCCAACATATGCCCGGTCATTGATTTAGTTGAGCTGATATTCAGCTTCTCAGCATGCTCGCCAAAGGTCTTTTTAATCGCTAAGGTTTCCAGGGAATC
>JBJDXG010000180.1:0-3517 GCA_051866555.1 bacterium
AAATCTTAATGATAATACTATTGAAGGAATCAGGCATAAAACTCTGCCGATTGCATCGGTGCAGTATCACCCTGAGGCGGCTCCGGGTCCGATTGATTCACAATATTTATTCCAGGAATTTTTGCAAATGATGGCTGACGATAAAGGGGGATGTTAAAATGCCGAAATTAGAAGAAATTAAAAAGGTGCTTGTTATTGGCTCAGGCCCTATTGTTATTGGGCAGGCTGCTGAATTTGACTATGCAGGGACTCAGGCCTGCAAGTCATTAAAGGAAGAAGGCCTGGAAGTTGTATTGGTGAACAGCAACCCGGCAACTATCATGACTGACCGTCATATGGCGGATAAGGTATATATCGATCCTTTAAATGTGGATTTTTTGACGAAAATTATTGCTGAAGAAAAACCGGATGGCCTTTTACCTACTTTGGGAGGTCAGACTGGTTTGAATCTGGCTGTTGAGCTTGCTGAACAGGGAATCTTAGATAAATTTGGCGTAAAGCTGTTGGGTACTTCTCTGGAAGCGATTAAAAAAGCAGAAGACAGAGAGATGTTTAAGGAAACTATGCAGAAGATAGGTCAGCCTATTCCTGAAAGCGCAATAGTTTCTACCTGGGAAGAGGCTCGCGATTTTGTTGAAGGAATCGGCTTTCCGGTTATTGTTCGTCCGGCTTATACCCTGGGCGGAACAGGCGGCGGACTGGCTGATACTATGGAAGAATTGGATGAGATCCTTTCCAGAGCCTTCAAAAACAGCTTAATCGGGCAGGCTTTAATTGAACGCAGTGTTGCCGGCTGGAAGGAAATTGAGTATGAGGTAATGCGGGACAGCAATGATAACTGCATTATTGTTTGTAACATGGAAAATATTGATCCGGTAGGAGTACATACTGGTGACAGTATCGTTGTGGCTCCGAGTCAGACCTTGACTGACAAAGAATATCAAATGCTGCGTACCTCTTCTATTGAAATTATCAGAGCTCTGCAGATTGCCGGGGGCTGTAATGTGCAGTATGCGCTGGATACTAAGAGCATGCGCTATTACGTTATAGAGGTTAATCCTCGTGTTAGTCGTTCCAGTGCTTTGGCTTCCAAGGCTACCGGCTATCCGATTGCCAAGATTGCCGCAAAGATCGCTGTCGGTTATACCTTAGATGAATTGCAGAATCCGGTAACCGGTCAGACGAGTGCCTGCTTTGAGCCTGCTTTAGATTACATTGTAACTAAAATACCGCGCTGGCCTTTTGATAAGTTTTCCTACGCTGACAGAACTCTGGGAACGCAGATGAAGGCAACCGGTGAGGTTATGTCTATCGGCCGGACTTTGGAAGAATCACTTTTAAAAGCAGTTCGTTCTTTGGAAATCGGCATCACCGGCTTATCCTTTAAAGGCTTGGCTGATTACAGTGATGAGCTGTTGACGGAAAAGCTGCAAAAATGCGATGACGAAAGATTATATGTAGTAGCAGAGGCCTTGCGCCGCGGCACAGCCATAGAGCAGATTCAAAAATGGACCGGAATAGATATGTTCTTCCTGGAAAAATTCAAGAATATTACCGATTTGGAATTAGAGATTAAGGAAAAAGGCTTGGATATAGATCTTTTGGCTCAAGCGAAGAAGATGGGCTTCTGTGATTTGTATTTAGCTGAAATTACCGGTCTGCCGGAGGAAGAAATTCGGAAGATGCGTTATGCTAATCAAATCAGACCGGTTTATAAAATAGTTGATACCTGTGCTGCTGAGTTTGAAGCGAGTACCCCTTATTATTACTCCAGCTATGAAGCAGAGGATGAGGTTGAGGTAACTCCGAAAAAGAAGGTCTTGGTTATCGGTTCAGGGCCGATTAGAATTTCTCAGGGTATAGAGTTTGATTACTGTTCAGTTCATTCTGTGTGGTCCTTGAAGGAGGAAGGCTATGAGTCTATCATTGTCAACAATAATCCTGAAACGGTAAGTACCGACTTTGATACCTCTGATAAGCTGTATTTTGAACCTCTGACCCTGGAGGATTTACTGCATATTATTGAAAAGGAAAAGCCGGAGGGAGTTATCGTGCAGTTTGGCGGTCAGACCAGCATTAACCTGGCGTGGCCGTTAGTAAAAGCCGGAGTTAAGGTTTTGGGTACTGCGGTGGAGGATATTGACCGTGCTGAGGACAGAGAACGCTTTGATGAACTGTTGGAAGAACTGGGCATTGAAAGACCGCGCGGCGGAATGGCAACCTCTTATGAGGAAGCTAAAAAGGTAGCGGCGGAAATAGAATATCCGGTTCTGGTTCGTCCTTCCTATGTTTTAGGAGGCCGGGCTATGGAGATCATTTATAATGAGAAGGAATTAAAATCCTATATGGAAGAAGCTGTTTTAGTCAGCCCTGACCGTCCTATTTTAGTCGATAAATATTTGGAAGGCAAGGAAATAGAGGTCGATGCTATCAGTGACGGCAAGGATATTCTGATTCCTGGAATTACTGAGCATATTGAGAGAGCCGGTGTGCATTCAGGAGACAGTATGGCTATTTATCCAACTCAGAGAATAGATGATGAGATTTTAAATAAGGTAATCAATTATACGGAAAAATTAGCCCGCGGCTTAAAGATTAAAGGTATCTTTAACATTCAGTATGTACAGTATAAGCATCATCTGTATGTTATAGAGGTTAATCCTCGGGCCAGCAGAACTGTGCCTTATTTAAGCAAGGTAACAGGTGTTCCTATGGTTGCTCTGGCAACTAAAATCATGCTGGGCAAGACTTTGCATGAACTGGGCTATGAGAATGGCTTATGGCCGTTCCAAGGCTTTGTTGCTATTAAGGCTCCGGTCTTCTCTTTTGAAAAATTATTAAATGTTGATATTTCCTTAGGCCCTGAAATGAAATCGACCGGTGAGGTGCTGGGCTATGATAAGGATTATAAAAAAGCTTTATATAAAGCCATGATTGGTTCCGGTCTTGATATTCCGCGTCCTGAAGAATGTTCTATTTTGGCAACGATTGCTGAGCGGAATAAAGAAGAAGCACTGCCTATTCTTAAAGGCTTTGCTGACTTGGGCTTCCATTTTTACGCTACTAAAGGAACTGCGGCTTATTTGCAGCAGGCAGGAATTAAGGTGACTGCGGTAAATAAAATAAGTGAGGAACCGCCTACAGTTATTGATGTGATTCGCGGCGGAAAAATCAATCTGGTAATCAATACCTTGACTAAAGGAAAAATTTCAGAAAAAGACGGCTTTAAGATCCGCCGGATGACAGTGGAGCATGATATTCCTTGTTTGACTTCTTTAGATACTGCCAGAGAATTTTTAAGAATGCTGCAGGAAATTAAAAGCATCGATGAAATTGAAGTTTATCCATTGCAAAAATAGAGAAGGGGTGGGAAGATGCAGGCAGAAATGACTGTTGTTTCTCAAAAGGAGGTAGCGCCATTGCATTATGAAATGGTGCTTTCTCACCCGGAGATAGCCAAAGCAGCTAAGCCGGGTCAATTCGTTCATATCCGCTGCGGCAGGCAGCTTTCTCCTTT
>JBJDXG010000181.1:0-3508 GCA_051866555.1 bacterium
CGGGATGACCGGAACGGCTAAAACAGAAGAGGATGAATTTGTGCAGATTTATGGCCTTGAGGTAGTGGTTATTCCTACTAATAAGCCGATGCAGAGAACTGATAATTCCGATGTTGTTTATAAAAATGTTCAGGCCAAGTATAAGGCGGTAATTGAAGAGATCGTGGAAAAGCATAAGCTGGGGCAGCCTGTATTGGTGGGTACTGTTTCTATTGAAAAGTCTGAGCAGCTGAGCAATATGCTGAAAAAACGCGGTGTGCCGCATCATGTGTTAAATGCCAAGTATCATGCCAAGGAAGCGGAAATAATTAAGGATGCCGGTCAGAAGGGGGCTGTTACGATAGCGACTAACATGGCCGGACGTGGTACGGATATTGTTTTGGGCGAAGGTGTAACTGAGCTTGGCGGACTGCATATTATCGGGACTGAAAGACATGAAAGCAGAAGAATAGATAACCAGCTGCGCGGTCGTTCCGGCCGTCAGGGAGATCCCGGCTCTTCCCGCTTTTATCTGTCCTTAGAGGATGATCTAATGCGGGTATTCGGCTCAGATAATATAGCAGGTCTGCTTGATAAGCTTGGCTTTGAAGAGGATGAACCGATTGAACACCGCATGATAACCCGTGCTATTGAAAGTGCACAGAAAAAGGTGGAAGCGAAAAACTTCAGTATCAGAAAGCAGGTGCTTTCTTATGATGATGTTATGAATAAACAAAGAGAGGTAATCTATCAGCAGCGGCAGATGGTTTTAAAAGAACCGCGCTTGAAAACTCAGATTATCAAGATCATGGAGGATGTTTTGCAGAGAAATCTGGACTGTTATCTGAGCACTGATCTGCACCAGGAAGAATGGAGCTATGCTGAGTTTATCAAGAGTCTGGAGCATCTCTTTTTGCCGGAGGGCAGGATTACGGTAGAGCAGTTAGAGGAATTGCCGCGTGATGAGATAAAGCAGCTGGTAATGGAGCAGTTTGTAAGCTGCTATGAGCAGAAGGAAGCTGATTTCGGTCCGGAACAGATGGCTGAATTAGAGAAAGGCGTTATGTTGAAGGTTATTGACAGCAAGTGGATTGAGCATTTGCAGATGATGGATACTCTGCGCGAGGGTATAGGCTGGAGAGCTTATGCTCAGGTAGATCCGCTGGTTGCTTATAAGAAGGAATCCTTTCAGCTGTTCCAGGAGCTGATGGAAAATATTCAGGAGGATCTTATTTATTATCTTTTCAGAATAGAAATAGTTCGGGAAATGCCTAAGGTGCAAACCAGAGAGCTGCATTATTCCGGAGAAGAGGAACAGGTTAAGCAGCCGGTGCATAGTCATAAGATTGGACGCAATGATCCGTGTCCATGCGGCAGCGGCAAGAAGTATAAAAAGTGCTGCGGAGCGTAAGGAGTGGTAATTTTGGAACGTGATTTGAAAACGATGGGGACAAAATTAAAGGAAATGAGGGACTCTCTTTGACCTGGAACGGAAGCAGGAGAGGATCGATGAATTAAATGACTTAATGAATCAGCCGGGCTTTTGGGACGATCAGGAGAGGTCGCTGGCTGTTTCTCAGGAGCTGGCTTCTCTGAAGGATGATCTTCAGCAGTTTGAATCCTTATGGAAGGAATGGGAGGATTTACAGGTGCTGCGGGAGATGGCGGAAGAGGAAGATGATGATGCTGTGCGAGCTGAGGTTGCTGAGGGGACAGAAGCTTTGGCTGACCGGCTCGAGGAATGGGACTTAAAGCTGCTTTTGAGCGAGGAATATGATGAAAATGGAGCTTTCCTAAGTATTCATTCCGGAGCAGGCGGTACTGAGGCTCAGGACTGGGTGGAAATGCTGTATCGGATGTACAGCCGTTGGATGGATAAGAATGGGTACAAGATAGAGGTAACTGATGTTCTGCCCGGTGATGAGGCAGGTATTAAAAGCATTACCCTTAGAGTAAGCGGCAGATATGCCTATGGTTATTTGAAAGCGGAAAAGGGAGTTCACCGCCTGGTGCGGATCTCTCCTTTTGATGCTTCAGGCAGAAGGCATACTTCCTTTGCTTCTGTTGATGTTATTCCGGAAATGGATGATAATTGTGAGGTTGAGATTAATCCTGAGGATATTAAGATGGAGACCTGCCGGGCCAGCGGAGCCGGTGGACAGCATATCAATAAAACTGATTCTGCTGTGCGCTTGATTCATATACCGACCGGGATCATTGTGCAGTGTCAGAATGAACGGTCACAGTATAATAACCGGGCTTTGGCTATGAAGATTTTGCAGGCTAAATTATTTGCTTTAGAGCAGGAAAAGCAGCGGGAAAAATTATCTGAAATACGCGGTCAGCAGCAGGAGATTGCCTGGGGCAGCCAAATTCGATCTTATGTTTTTCACCCTTATAATATGGTTAAGGATCATCGGACTAACTGGGAAACCGGGAATACTCAGGCAGTGATGGACGGGGATTTGAATCCGTTTATTGCGGCTTATCTGCGGTATAATTTAAAGAAATAGGAAGGGATTAATTTTGAATTTAATAAAAAAAATAAGTATCTGCTTTTTGCTTCTCTCCCTGGTTACTGCTCTGGTCGTTGCCTGGCAGAGAAGCATGGTGGAAAGACAAGCTGATAAGGTGGAAATCGCTTTGGATTATCATGATCTGGCTAATTTTGCTAAAGGGCAGCATTACGATTTAGAGTATGTGCTGCAAAAGATGAAAAAGGCCGGAGCGACAACGCTGGCGATAAGTGAAAAGACTCTGCTTGATTTGGAGGATGAGGGCAGGGTGAGCCTGGTAAGCTCTCAGGAATTAAGGAATGCCAGCTTGCTAATGAATAAGCCTGAACCATATCAGGGAGGAGATACATATATTTTAACTGATGACCGACTGCTTTATGAGCAGTTAAGCAAAACTATGATCAATAAGTTTGGTCCGGGCAAGGTGATTGACCAGTCAACAGAAACGCAGTATTGTCTGGCTGTACTTCTGCCCAGTGAAAGACTGGAGAAGCTGCCGCTGTATCTTGATTCTCAGGAGATGATTTTAGCTGAAGCTCTGGGGTATTATATTCTGCCGCGTTTAAGCAATTATAACAGAATAGATGATGATAATCTGCGCAATGAGTTTATGCAGCTTAATGGTTATAATAATTTATCTTCTCTGGCCTTTTTGGATGAAGAGGTTTTAGGCTATGGCTATAATGATTATTTGCCTAAGACAGCTGAGCTTTTAAAAAAATATGAGCTTTATCCGGCGGTGATTGAATTTTGCGACCAAAAGGGTATGCAGACCTTATTAAGCCATCTGGATAACCGCGGCTGCCGGCTGCACAGTATTCCTGAAGAGGAAATGGAAAATATGACGATCAATACAGCCAGAACTCGGATGCTTCGTGCGGTTAAGGAGAGAAATATCCGCATTTTGTATTTAAGGATGTTTACTAATGCCAAAGCCATAGAGGATAAAGATCCTTTGCTTGTCAATCTTAATTACGTGCATTCTCTGCGGGAAAAATTGTCTGAGCTTGGCT
>JBJDXG010000182.1:0-3484 GCA_051866555.1 bacterium
CCGCCAATTAGCACTCTTATAGTATAACTTCCTTCTGGAGCAGAAACTGTATTGCCAGCTGATTGAGCTACAATAGCAGGAGACTGGGTTCTTGATCTATGCGACCAAGATATTACTACATCATCAGCATATATATCTTTTATGCTTTTATCACCATTGAGCTGTAAATTACCTGGTGGATAGGGCCGCCATGCTCTGCTATTTAATGATACACTTAAACTATCAGCAGAATTAATATCTAACGCTCTGCCGTCAATATTAACTGGCAATAATTTAACCTTAACTGATTGATCTTTAGTAAATTCCTCCTGAGTTGCTGATATCATTTCTGAAAGAAAGTATATGTAGCTGCCGGTATTATGTTTGCTCGGAACAGTATCCAATACTCCTCTGTAAATTTCCGATACAATATAACCACTTCCATCAGATTTTTTACTTATAGTTTTCCATGCAATCAGTTCAGAATCAATCAAAGCCAAACTCATTCCAGAAATAAAATCATTGTCAGATACACTTGATAAATTCTCCACGTCTGATATATCACGTAAAGTCATAGATACCTCTAATTCCTCTAAATCTTCGTCTAAAATACCTACCGGGGAAAAACAATTATTGTTAGTTAATGTATAATTGTTATTTATCATAGTCCATACTTGAAAGCCAGAATATAAACCGTTCGGCCTTCCTGCTATAGCTACTAAATATCTTTTTTCTCCGCTCCAAACATAAGGAGCCTCAAAAATTATTTGATGAGTAATTTTTGTCAACTTATTATTTACTGGCGGTACCCAGTCCGAAGCCGGCGGAGCCGTAAAGGTAGCACTGCCTAAAGCATAAAAATCTTCCATTGCCTCTATATTTACTCTTCCATCAGTAAGGGTACCATAGCTTACTCTTGTCACTCTGAAAACCTTATCTTTTATGCCAAGAGGTGCCCAAGTCAACCTAAACAAAGAACCAGGAAAAACTTTATAACCTATTCTTGTAGCAACAATAGATAAGCTGTCTAATGGATATGATTGCATCCTTAAATCTCTGCTGGCTGCAATTAACGCATTATTAGCATGAGAAAAACCAGAATAATCTACACTATCTAAGCAAATCTCACCTCCCTGAATACTCATATTAGCTAAATCCTGAGCTTGAACAACCTTTGAAACAAAACCTGAATTTCTATCAACATAAGTAACCTGTACTTCGTTTATAGTTCCAGCCCATGATTCCCTCTTTTTATCAATACTTATTACATTTGAAACATTTAATTCTAAGAGAGAATTTATATCATATCCACCTCTAATTAACACTATTTTTACTTTTCCGGTACCAGGATCACAAAAACACATTGCATCTATATGACGGCAAATTTCATCAATAATATCTTTAGCTGTAGTCTGGCTATCAAATTGCATTGATAACCCAAGCCCTTCATAATATAAAGTTTTTGCTGTTTCTTTAAAGTTATCTATATCTATCATATTTGCAGACATACCTAAGCCATAGAAATTATCAGTTAAAAGTTCATATATTATTTCAATCGGATTAGCATCATCATTAATATTATAATATCCAGAACCTAACGCTTTCGGCAAACGAGTAACTACAAAATTCCATTCTTTGATATAGTTGCTCGTTGATAGATATCCTCTGCGCCAAACCATATGGCCTATGCCCCTAAAAGCAGGCACATCTAATCCTACGCCTGTAAGATACTCATCAACACATTGATTACTTGTCCCAAAATAAAAAACTGCAGTTCCCTGCAGTCCCCCCTCAGAATCATCTCCGCCAAATAAAGTTGGTTGATTTATATATATTGAAGCACGTCCATTAGAATCAGGAGTTATTGTCCCACTCCATGCTGTTTTATCCCCAACTATTACTTGTGTGATTTTATCAATAGCCCCCAGACATAAACCCAGATGCAGCCCTAGGCTATATCTATAGCCTTTAGTTACTGTTTGCTTTTTAAACAAACTCACCCTTACTCTTTCAGTTATAGCATCAACTTTTAAATTCCCATACCACATACAATTAGGACTTTGTAATTTACAGGTCCCATAAACCAAAGTTAAACGCCTGCCCTCCACCGCTGTGGGAGAACTAAAATCGCCTAAAGATGATGCCTTTGGAGCGTCATACCTTTGTTTTTTAGCAAGTAAAAGATTTATCGCTGTTGATACTAAAAACGCACCAAAAACGGCCCAGAATCCCACTATACCACCCCCGCAGTAAAAGGATTTGTTTCTGGAATATAATTAAACCCAAGATAATTATCCATATTGCCAAATTTATTGCGACATGATTCTTTTGTTTTATCGCAGCCAGCATATATATAGACTTTACTGCCAACCGACAATCCATCAACAGGAGCTAAAACAGTAATCGTCTTGCCGCTATGTGCAACTATCATCCTAGCATAATCCCCAAATAAGATATAGCCATTTCTAAACCACCCATCTGGATAATTAGCAATTATATCTGCTGTTAATACTGCCTGATCAACTGCTGATAATTCTGCAATAACCTTAAACAGATCTTTATTAACACCACATTTCTTACTGTAAAGCGCATGGTTACAAATAGACTGATATATTATACGCGGCACTTTTCTTTCAAAGTTAGCCTGAAATGGCGAAACAGTCATTATAGCTTCTGATTCCTTAAATTGAGCATATGCTACTCTTCCTATAAACACTACTATTCCAGTATTCATATTTCTGTGCATCCGATATACAGTAAGCCATACAGTCCCAGCAGGATTATTAGCTATATATTTTGCTGCCAATTCATTATCGCGAGGCAAATTTATCGTAATACTTCCGGCATTCATTTCATTGTCTTGCTCTATCGCGCTTCGCTTTATAACAGCAGGTTTATATAATTCTCCATTATAAACCACTTCTTCATCTCCTGAAGTATAAAGCCATTGATTTGACGATTGACTAAATTTATACAGTTCCACCGGACTTCCTAAGTATTGCGATTCTTCATAATCTTTATAATCCATTAACTCACCCCCTAAACAATTCCATTACGCTTATTGCTACGGTTGCTATTTGTTTGTTTTGATAAATTATCTCTAGACGATCACTGTCCAATCTAAATAAGCCTAAAAAGCAAACGCAGGCAATTGTATCAAGCTGTATAGGTTTGCCCTGCATTTCAGATTCAAGCACCAAATATTCTCTTCCGCTCATTTCGTTGTATCCTGTTATCTTCCTTATAAAGTAAGTTCCATTATGCAAAATAACTATCACTGTATCACGATAACCGGAATAAAATCTCCCGTAGCCTAAAGATTTTATAACCAATTCAGAACCCTGTATGTTTTGTAAAAGATAAAAATCTCTCTGCCAAGTAGGCATCCAAAATGGGACTAATTTGCCTTTACAACGATCAAAAAAATCTATAAAAGTAAAAATCTCATCTTCCCCATCCAATAAAAAATTCAATATCTTCTTTCTGTTGCCAAAAGAAGTCTTAT
>JBJDXG010000183.1:0-3451 GCA_051866555.1 bacterium
AAAATAAAGAAGAAGGCAAGGGAGCGGAAATAGCCAAAAATGCCGGCAAGCTTTTGCCTACTCTGCTGAATATCAAAATGGAAGGTGATTATTTTGCTGTCGAATCGTTTCTTAAAGATTACCAGCAAAAAATCAACAGCGTAGTTTTAACCTCGGTACAAATCAGCCGTTCAGAAGACAGTCCAAAATTACAGCTCACTTTAACTGCCAAGGCTTTGTTTTAGGAGGAAAAGGATGAAAGAATTTTTTAGTTTGAAAATCACCAATAAAAAATTAATACCGGCATTATTGATTTTTCTCTTGCTTTTTGCAGCCAGCTACTATATTTTGGTACAGTCGCAGAAGAAACCGGAAATCATTACCGATAAAGCTCCTGCTAAGACCAATGTAACGCCCAAAAAGCAGCAGACAATTATGGTCTATCCTTCCCGAGACCCTTTTAAGCCTTTAGTGGAAATCAAGAAAAAGGAAGCACCTCCTAAACCGGAAGAGGATATCAGCAGCTTACCAGAGGTTCCAGCTTCTGACCTGACTTCAATAATCAAAACTATTGCGGAAAACAGACAGCTGCCGAACGCAATCAGCTTACAGGGAATTATAACCTCAAACAATAAATCATCTGCCCTGCTGCACGTTGGCAATAAGGTACAGACAGCCTCGGTCGGCGATCTTGTTCCGGGATACGGCAAGGTAATTTCCATTACCAATAATCAAATTATCATAAAAAATGAATCGGGCAAAATGATTCTTACTGTAGGAGGTGAGCAATAAATGAAAAAAATCATTCCCGTAACCCTATTACTCACTCTATTTATCTTGGCTGCTTTTGCTTTTCCCTGCTTGGCAGCGCAAAATCCTATGATTAAAAACATCTCTTTTCATAATGCTGAAATCAAAGATATTCTGTATCTTTTATCTAAAAATACCGGAGTTAATATTATTTTAGCTGAGGATACTGTTAATGACTCTAAAAACACTCCCCGTTTAACTATGAATCTTAAGCATATCCCGCTGTATTCTGCCCTTGATTTGATTACAGCAGCAGCAGGCTTAAATTATACCAATGTCGGCAATAACATTTTAGTCGGCAAAAGTCAGGTTATCGGAAAAAATTTTCATACCGCCGTTGCGGAAAGAATAAAGCTCAATTATGCTGATGCTTTTAAAATGAAGGATACCCTGGTTGCCCTGGGAGTAGTGGATTTTGATAATATCTTTGTTTATGGCGAACAAATCAAGGATGAAAAAAAATCTACAGTAGAAAAGGATTTAGTTACCGGAGTAAAAAAAATTACTTCCTATAATAAAGATGATGATGATGAAGGCAATAAGGTAGAATCCTTAAAAGCTACCGGCTTAACGGAAACCAGATTTGATGATTTCGATAAAGCCAGCTCACTTTCTGCCAATGTTTTAGTTATCAGAGATACTCCGGATAATCTTAAAAAAATAAAAGAAATAATCGCTTCTCTGGACCAGCCGGCAGCTAAGATAATGGTTGAAGCCAAGGTTATTGAGATTAACGAATCCGGTCTGAAGGAATTGGGCATTGACTGGATGAACAATACAGAAAGCGGCGGTAAAAGTATTATTGTAGATAAAATTAGATTCAGCGAAAATAAAAGACCTTCGGGACAATTAGGCGTAGGCTCCTTTAATCGTAATACGCTTAACTTTGCCGGTACTATTAAAGCTTTAGTGGAAAAAGGCAATGCCAAGGTTTTATCCAGCCCTAAAATATCTACTTTAGACGGCAAACCGGCTTTTATTTATGTAGGAGATAAAATCCCTTACATAACCTCCAGGGAAATTAACAATGACAATAACACAGTTACTACTGAGGTAGCCTTCTTAAGTGCCGGTATTACCCTGGAAATACTGCCTATAATTACTGACAACAATGAAATTCAGCTGAAAATTTATTCCGAAGTAAGCTCTATAAAGGAATATGATGAAGTTGGAGGAATATCCTATCCCGTTCCATCTATGCGGCAGGCACAGACCATGACCAGGGTTCAGGATGGAGAAACTATTATTATCGGCGGATTGATTTATGAATCAGAGCAAAAATCAATGTCCAAAATACCGCTTCTGGGAGATATTCCAATCTTAAAAAGTCTTTTCAGCTGGACCAGCACCAGCAAAGATAAAAAAGAGGTTATTATCAGTTTAACGCCTCATCAGCTCAATTAACAGAAAAAAGCTCTCCCGGACAAGAAGTTTCTCCCGAGATGCACTTTTTTTGGTTCAGCAATTCATCCAAGCCCAAATAAATTATTCCGGCGCTTAATATTGCTAAACGCAAATATTTAGGTTATAATGAGCATATACTAAATATGCCAAAAACGCCCTGTTGCAGCAGGACGTTTCCGGTTGAATACTGGAGTTAAGTGAAGAACGCCTTAATGATAACGATTAAAAGCGTTACAACCTTTAACAATTCCGTTATTGCTTTAATCAGTTCTGTTAAACGGAAGAGCATGAGGCTTCACCTCCTTATATTCAATTTTAGAGCTTTGGGATGGCGGTCCCAAGGCTCTATTCAATTTTACCATATATTATAGTAAATATGTTGTATTAAGCCAAAAAAAACTGCGGCAGTCAGCAAACTGTCACAATTTCATAAACTTCATCATCTTCACGTGCACCAATAACAATTACCAGCATATTATTCCCTTCAACAACAACCTGATATACAATGCGCAGATTGCAGAAGTCATCCAAAGCTTCAGGAAGGTATTTTACATTCCAACTCATTCGAATTCAACATTATCTGTATTTTCATAATCAGATGAATTAAATCCAAACTCCTGATCTACTTGTTCTTGAGAAATCAGAGTATCAGGATTAAAACGAGCCATCCGTTCTGTGGCGACAGCTAAAAGACGGGCATCATTGACCTCATTCAAAAGTCGGATATATTCATCAGGTGAAAGAAGGACACACTCAGGAGTATTGTTTTTCATAACGACCTTAGCACCATAGCGTTTTACCTCATCAAAAATTTTACCTGCCAGACCTCGGTTGAATAAGGAAATAGGGATTGTATTTTCAATTGCACTTCTGATAGAGTTCATAAACATCACCTCTTTATCGGCAGAAATTAAATCTGAAAATAATGAACGCACTGTTTTAATTGATGTGTATATGCCTTCTATTCGTTCGGCTCAAGTAAATCGTTCTATTAATCGTACTGTTACTTTACCTGATTGGCTGAATTATGCTGCTCTGGAAAAAGATATTAATTTTTCTCAGGTATTACAAACTGCTTTAAAAGCTGAACTTGGTTTAAACAATTAGCCCTCGCAATTGAGGGCTTTTCTTTTGTATTCAAAAAAGCAAAAAAACTTCCGCAGTTTTTCATTCATTCCTATTTAAAAAACATATCTTAACCCTACATTCGCACGCCATTTATTTTCTACCACATCACCGGTACTCTTTTCAAATTCCC
>JBJDXG010000184.1:0-14838 GCA_051866555.1 bacterium
AGAGCAGTAGAAACTGCGGCTGAAAATCTTAATTTAGGCTGTATATCGCGTTCTGCTTTCAGGGACAAGAAGAAGCCTGTCTGTTATGGCCGACTGGTGCAGTATATTAAAGAAGCAGTGAATGATATAGTTTTGGTCATGTTTGACGATATGGGAAACTGTGATACCGGAGACGGAGAAAAGAGTCTGGAGCTTATTATGCAGAATAAAGAGTTTGAGGTTATCGGCATAATAGCAGTGGCTTCTAATACGTGCCATACGAAGGGCTTTATACCTGATTTTTCAATTGATAAGGAAGGTAATTTTTATCATGGTCCTGTCGATAAAGCTGGTTATCATGAGAAACCGGGACATAAGTATTTAGAAGGGGATACGGTAGATGTTTTAAATAAAATAAAGGATCTACCGTTAGTAATAGGAATTGGAGACTTGGGCAAAATGGACGGAGCAGATTTTTGGGCGCAGGGCTCTCCTATTACCACTAAGGCGATTAAAGAGATTTTAAAAAAGAATGGAGTTCCGGATAATGTGTAAGGGCAAAAAGACTTTGGCAGCTACTTATATAAGTATGCTTTTAACTGAAATCGGTTATGGCAATATGATTATTCTTCTGCCGCTTTATTTAACGGATGAATTAAAATTTTCTGTAAGCGCTGTTGGCTTTATTGTAGCCATGTATTCTGTAGCTGAATTTTTGTTAAAAACGCCAAGCGGCTGGCTGGCTGACCGCTGGGGCAGAAAGCCGGTTTTTTTTTGGAGCATTTTTTTAGTGCTCATTTCTTTTCTTTTGATTGAATTTGCTTCTTCTTTTTGGCTGCTGTTACTTTTAGTTATGCTGGGCGGAGCAGGAGTTGCTGCTATCTGGCCCATTAATGTAGTGATAACTGCTGATTTAGTACCGGAAGAGAAGAGAGGGCATTATCTGGGGATTATCAGCATGATTTGTCTGGCGGGGAAGGGAATTGCTCCGGCTGTAGGCAGTTTGGCTATTTATCTTACCCACAGCTATCACAGCTTGTTTTTGTGCAATGCTGTTTTATGCGGCCTGGCTTTGCTTTTAGTCTTTTGGGGCATGAAAGAGCCTGAAAGAATAAGCCGGCAAAAGTCCGGCGGAGTAAAAAAATTATTATTCAATTATCCCAGACTCTGGGTTTTGACTATAATACTTTTTTTACAGTCACTGAGCATTGGCATCCTGGTACCGATTGCCGGCCTTTATGCCAATAGGGTTTTGGGGATAGATGTGGAAATGATTGGTCCGGTACTGCTTCTGCCGGTTATTTTAATTGCCCTGATGAACTATTTTACCGGCTTATTGAGTGACAAGATAGGAAGAAAAAAACCTTTGCTTTGGGGTTTTATTTTTATGACTGTGGCTTTTTATCTTTTTCCGTTTAAAACCAGTGCCTGGTATCTGATTTTGGTTAATGGCTTGCTCGGCCTTGGCTATGCTCTGATGATGCCGGCCTGGACGGCCTTGGTTACTGAGGAATCACCTCCTGAGCAGCGGGGTACGGTTCTGGGTCTGGTAGGGACTATGCAGGTTTTAGGTCTGGCGATAGGGCCTATATTGGGCACTCAGCTGTGGGACCGCTTAGGAACCGGAGCTCCCTTCTGGGGCGGAGGGGTTATTTTAACGCTGGGAACAGCAGTTGTTTTTTGGAAAATTAGGGGGAAGGAATAGGAGAATGGAGGAATCTTTAGTTTTATTTCATTATCAGGCATATTCTTTCCATTGTGAAAGTATCCTGCAAAGACTGGGCTTTGTGACTCATTTTATGCCGACGCCAAAGCAATACGGCGAATTGTGCGCTAATTCCTTAAGGGTAGAAAATATTGCTCCGGAGGAATTGATCAAGGTCTTGCAGGAACAGGGGATTGATTATGCTGAGGTACACAGCTATAAGCCATCACGTCTGGCGGGAATTTTTCTGCAGAATGGCCTGAGCCGTAAGACAGAAAGCATCTTTGCTAAGATAAAACAGGATATTCCTTTAAATGAGGAAGAAATAAGATATCTGTATGGCTTGAAAAGCTTGGAGGAAAGAAGAGCCTTTTGGCTTTTAGCCTGGAATTTAAAGCAGAAGCTGGTGGGCAGGGATAATGAAATAGGTGTATTTTTGGAGTTAAAACCTAAGACAAATCTTGATTGGGTATTTGCCAAGGGTGAAGCTTTGCTGGCTAAGGGGCATAAAAAATGGCTGCTGACAGCTGACCTGCCGGATTGTCTGCCTAAGCTGCTGGCTGCTGCTGACTTCCTTAAGGGCAGAGCTGAGGCGGCGGTAACGGGCAGGGAGGTGTTTAACTGGTTCGGACAGCTGAAAAAGGCAGGTGTTAAGCAGGTCTTTAAAGGACTGAATAAAGAGGAAAGCCGGCTTTATTATCTGGATGATGACCGAGTATTAAAAGAGGTTATTGATTTATGGCATGACGGCAGGACTCAGATGTTCGGGCTCAGTCCTGTACTGCCTGTGCTGGATGAAGTTGATATGTCCAAAAGCAGGCAGCTGACGGCTTTATTGCGGGTATTGTTCCGTGATGCTAAGATTCCTGCTTTTAATGTTCTATCATCATTGTCCGGTCAGTTAAGTCAGGAAGAAGCGGGGGCAGATTTGTTTTATTTTATCTTGAAGGAGGATGCTGATTTTAGTTCTGATTATTGGAAAATGCAGAAGGTATTAAATCAGAGAGAAGAAGAATGAGATTGTGTGCTTTAGCCAGTGGCAGCTCAGGCAATGCTCTTTTAGTGGAGGAGCGGGAAACTAAAATATTAGTAGATGCCGGATTGAGCGGGAAAAAAATTTGTTCTGCTTTAAAGGAAATAGAGGTAGATATCAATGACCTCGATGCTTTGGTAATTACGCATGAGCATCAGGACCATGTCAAAGGGGCGGGCATTATCTCCCGGCGTTATGATCTGCCGGTTTATGCCAGAGAGGAAACCTGGGAGGCTATGGAAGAGATGGTGGGCAGGATTGCCCCTGAAAATCAGCATGTTCTGGATTTGAATGAAGAGATAGGCTGTTTAAAGGTGGAATGCTTTCCTACCTTCCATGATGCGGTTGATCCGGTAGCTTACTCATTTTACGGAGCAGAAAAGAAAGCTACGGTTTTAACTGATACGGGGAAGATAAATCAAAATCTGATAGAAGAGATGGCTGAGGCTGATTTGCTTGCCTTGGAAAGCAACCATGATGTGGAAATGCTGAAGGTAGGGCCTTATCCTTATCAGCTGAAACGGCGGATCATGAGCTCTAAGGGACATCTTTCCAATGTCCAGTCAGGGGAAGCGTTGGCTAAGGCTTTAAACGGTCAGAAAAAGCAGGTCATTTTGGCTCATTTGAGCCGGGAAAATAATTTTCCTGAGTTGGCTTATCAAACGGTTAAGAATATTCTGCATGATTTTGATTTGGAAATTGGTGAGGATTTGGATTTATATTTATCCAAGCACAATAAGCCAAGTAAAATTTTAGAAGCAAATAAATGAGGTGAGAAATATGTGGGATAAGAGAAGGAGCTTTATTTTATTGATCGCAGTCGTATCTCTGCTCAGTTCATTGGCCGGAGGGCTGATTACGGCTCAGGTCGCAGGAATTAAAACTATGGCTGATGATACGGTCAAGACTGTGCCGATAGTGAGTTCAGGGGGGGATATTATTCCGCAGATCAATAAAAAGGTTGGCCCGGCGGTAGTTAATATAACTACGAAAACTCTTACTTATGATTTCTTTTTCCAGGCTACTCCGCGGGAAGGAGCGGGAACCGGTTTTATAATTGACAAAAAAGGGTATATTTTAACTAATAACCATGTGGTAAATAATGCTCAGTCGGTGCTGGTTACCCTGAGCAACGGGAAAAAATTGAAGGCTAAGCTGATTGGCTCTGACCCGGACAATGATTTAGCTGTTTTGAAGATAGATCAGAGTACAGATCTGCCGGTAGCCGTTTTAGGTGATTCCAGCAAGGTTCAGGTAGGTGAGCTGGCGGTAGCTATCGGCAATCCTTTTGGTTTGGGACAGACGGTGACGGCCGGAGTAATCAGTGCTTTAAACAGAAGCATCAGTGAGGATTCCAGCAATGTTTTAAATAATTTATTGCAGACCGATGCTTCCATTAATCCCGGCAACAGCGGAGGGCCTCTGGTTAACAGTCGGGGAGAGGTTATAGGGATCAATACAGCGATTATCTCGCAGGCTCAGGGGATTGGCTTTGCTATTCCGATCAACACCGGAAAGGATATTGCTCAGCAGCTTATCGATAAGGGCCGGGTGGTTAAGCCGTGGCTTGGCATTTTGGGAACGAGTATTACCGAAGAGATTGCCCAGCAGTATAACCTGCCTTTAAAAGCAGGTACTTTGGTAGTTCAGGTAATGCCGGACAGTCCGGCCGAAGCAGGCGGTCTTAAAGAAGGAGACATAATTGAAGATGTGGACGGCAAGTCGGTAGTCGGTATGCCGGAATTGCAGCAGGAAATAAAGCATCGTAAACCGGGTGATGTTTTAAAAATGACGGTTTACCGGCAGGAGAAAAAGCTAAAGCTGGAGATCAGATTAGGGGAAGCAGGGAGATGAAGGTAAATGTATGTTGTTTGTGAGGAGCATTTAGAGCGTGCTTTGGATGAATTTGTAGAGATATATGAAGCCTGTCCTGATGTTCATATATTGGAAAAAATTCATTTTACGGATTGGGAAACACCGTGTACCTGTGATTTTTGTCAAAAGAAACCGCTCTATTTGGTGGTATGATATGCATATCAGGATTATCGGAGTAGGCAAAATTAAAGAGGATTATCTAAGAGCAGGCATTAAGGAATACTGCAAACGCTTAAGCAGCTACTGCCGCTTGGAGATTATCGAGGTTGAGGATGAAAAGACTAATGAAAGGGCAAGCAGAGCCGAGGAGGAGCTGGTAAAGGATAAGGAAGCAGGCCGCATCTTACGTCATATTAAGGAAGATACTTACTTGATAGTTCTCGATTTAGGCGGCAAGGAGTTTTCTTCAGAGAAATTAGCCGGGAAAATGGAGCAGTTAGCTTTAAGCGGGTACAGCGATTTGACCTTTGTTATCGGCGGTTCTCTGGGTATTTCTCCTGCTGTGAGAAATAAAGCTGATCTACTGCTGTCCTTTTCTCATTTTACCTTTCCGCATCAGCTGATGCGGCTGATCCTTTTGGAACAGATTTACCGGGTTTACCGCATCAACCGCGGTGAACCATATCATAAATAACTGCATACGTTAAAGAAAAAGAGAGCTTAAAGCAAGCTCTCTTTTATGTTGGTAAAGCCCTTGCCCAGAACCTCGGTCGTTTCACCGACAATAACAAAGGCATTTTCATCCTGTTCCTGAATCAATTTTTTTACCTGAATCAGCTGATAAGGCTTAACGCAGGTCATGAGAATATGATGCGAGGTTTTAGTGTACATGCCTACCGCCTGAATGTCAGTGACTCCGCGCGGACTGCTGGCTAACAGCACCTTGCTGATTTTATCGGGATAATCGGTGATGATATAGCAGAGCTTGGCTTTGCTTAATCCGGTGACGATAGTATCGCTTACTTTAGCACTGACAAAAATTACGATCAAAGCGTGCAGGACGTTTTCCGGTGTTTTCAGGACGATTGCGCCGGCGACAACGATAATGCTGTCTAAAATAGCGATCATTGTACCGATGCTGACTGCCGGGAAGGCTATTCTGAGAATCCTGCCCAAAAGCTCTGTTCCTCCGCTGGAAACACTGTATTTATAGAAAAGGCCTATGCCTATTCCCTGCAAAATACCGCCGTAAAGCGCGGCTAAAATATGGTTGGAAGTCATGGCCGGCAGCAGGCTGAAGAAATCAACGAAAATACCTAAAAGCGTTGTGGTAATAAAGCAGCGGATAATAAAATAAATTCCCTGAGTTTTCAGCCCCAGAAAGAGAATAGGGATATTGAGCACGATCGTGATAACCCCGACGCCGATTCCGCTTAAAATATTGCCTAAGGTAGCGGCTCCGGTAATTCCTCCGGCGACAATACTGTTCGGCACCAGAAAAAGGTCAAGACTCATTGCATAGCAAAAGCAGGCAACAATCATGAAAAAATAACGGGTAAAAGCATTTAACCAAAGTGGTTTAGCAGACATTTCATCACCTCTTCTCCTATTATATAGAATATAGAAATAAGATACAAGATAATGGCTTGATTTTCTGGAAGGACTTTTCTATAATAATGAGGGTAAAGGAGGAAAGTTAATTCTGTATGCAGAAAGTAATTGCAGCAGACTTATAGGTTTGCAGGAAATGAGGGAAGAAGATGAAATTAAATGAATTGCTCCTGGGGCGAAAAGCAAAAATTCTCAGTGTCGGGGGAGAAGGAGCGCTGAGAGACCGTCTCTTAGATATGGGGCTTACGCCGAAAACAGAGGTCATGGTGAGAAAAGTAGCTCCTATGGGAGACCCTATAGAAATTCATTTGCGGGGCTATGAATTAACCTTGCGCATAGATGATGCAAAAAATATTGAAGTAAAGGAGATCTAGTTGATGATTTTTGCGCTTGCAGGTAATCAAAACTGCGGAAAAACTACTTTGTTCAATCAATTAACTGGATCTAATCAGCATGTAGGCAATTTTCCGGGGGTAACAGTAGAACATAAAGAGGGAACGGTCAGAGGACATAAGGATATAACGATTGTCGATCTGCCGGGCATCTATTCCCTTTCACCTTATACGGCTGAGGAGGTAGTCACTCGTGACTTCTTGCTCCAGCATAATCCTGATGCGATTATTAACATTATTGATGCAACTAACATTGAAAGAAATCTTTATTTAAGTATTCAGCTGATGGATTTGAATATTCCGATGGTTATAGCCTTGAACATGATGGATGAGGTCCGTTCTAACGGAGGGACTATTAAAACTAAGCAGATGCAGAAGGAATTAGGTGTGCCTGTCATTCCGATTGCGGCTGCTAAAAATGAAGGAGTTGCTGAACTGATCGAGATTGCTATCAGAACAGCGCAGGAAAAGCAGAAGCCTAAAAGGCATGATTTTTGTTCCGGAGCAGTGCACAGAGCTCTGCATTCTATTGCTCTATTGGTAGAGGATCATGCCCAAAGGATCAATATTCCGCCTAAGTTTGCGGCGACTAAGCTGGCTGAGGGGGATTCCTTAATGCTGGAATCGCTGGGGCTGTCATTTAATGAAGCTCATACGGTAGAGCATACCCTGGCGGAAATGGAGGATGAGGTCGATACTGACCGCAAAGCAGCTATTGCTGATATGCGGTACAGCTTTATAGATGCTCTCTGCTCTGATACGGTAGTCAAGCCGCGGGAGAGCAAACAGCATAAACGCAGTGTGCAGATAGACCATATCTTAACGCATAAATATTTGGCGATTCCGATGTTTCTCCTGATAATGCTGACTGTCTTTTGGCTCACCTTTGGAGTTATCGGCAGCTTTCTCAGTGATCTTCTGGCTGGATTTTTAGATGGAGTAACTGCTTCTGCCAGCGACTTTTTAACTGACTATGGCTTGAATCCGGTAGTCCATTCGCTGGTTATTGATGGGGTATTTGCCGGAGTTGGCAGTGTTATTTCTTTTATTCCAACGATAGTAGTCTTGTTTTTCTTTTTGTCTATTTTGGAGGACAGCGGCTATATGGCCCGGGTAGCTTTTGTTATGGATAAGCTGCTCCGTAAGATTGGTCTTTCCGGGCGGAGCTTTGTTCCTATGCTGATAGGCTTTGGCTGTTCTGTTCCGGCGATTATGGCTACGCGTACTCTTTCGAGTGAGCGTGACCGGACGATGACGATTATGCTGACTCCTTTTATGAGCTGCAGTGCCAAGCTGCCGATTTATGGGGTCTTTACTATGGCCTTTTTTGCAGAGTACCGTGCTTTGGTAATGCTGGCTCTCTATGTTCTGGGTATGGCTGTCGGCATTGTCAGCGGTCTTATTCTGAAAAAAGTAGTTTTCAGCGGGAATCCTGTTCCGTTTGTCATGGAGCTGCCTAATTACCGTCTGCCCAGTGCGAAAAATGTTTTGCTGCTTTTATGGGATAAAGCGAAGGACTTTTTAACTAAGGCGTTTACGGTTATTTTTGTAGCGACGATCATTATCTGGTTCTTCCAGACCTTTGATACCCGTTTGAATGTAGTAGTCCATAATTCAGAAAGTATGCTGGCTGATATAGGGCGTTTTATTACTCCGCTCTTTGTTCCTCTGGGCTTTGGCGACTGGAGAGCTGTAACTGCCCTGCTGACTGGCTTTACGGCTAAGGAAACGGTAGTCAGCACTCTGGCTGTTTTGACCGGAGCTAATATGGGCAATATAGGTGTGGTTTTACAATCTGTATTCACTCCTTGGACAGCCTTTATCTTCCTGGTCTTTACTCTGCTTTATACTCCGTGTGTGGCGGCAATAAGTACGGTCAGAAGAGAAATGAGAAGCGGCTGGGCAGCTCTGGTTATTGCTTTGTATCAATGCCTGATTGCCTGGATGGTGGCGTTTATAATTTATCGCTTAGGTCTGGTATTTATTTAGCTATGCTGCATATAATAGATTATGTGATTTTGCTTGCTTTAGCTGTTTGTTTGCTGGCTGCCGGCCGTTATCTCTGGAAAAACGGCAGTGGCTGCTCTTCCTGCTCGGGAGCTGCCCACTGCTGCAAATGTGCGAAAAAAAATAAGTTTTTTAAAAAAGAAGCGGAATGATTTTCCGTTCTTTTTTATTTTTTGCCTTTCGGGCTGATAAGTATTGGCAAAGAAAATTTTATTTTTTCATGAAGGATTTTAATTTTTTGTTTCGAAGTAAATAATTGAAAAATAAAAAGAATGAAGGTGGTTTTATGCTGAAAGATGCTGAAAAATTTGAAAAGATTTTTTCCCGTAGTTTAGAAAAAATTTTAGGGGAAGAAGTTACCGATTCCAGCCGTTCAGATGAATATATTAAGAAAAATCAATATAAAGCATTATGTCAATTCATGCGCAGTTTTATTGTGGAAAACTGGATAAAAACTAATAAACAGTACAGACAGCAGCAAGTAAAACAGGTCTATTATTTTTCTATGGAGTTTTTGATAGGAAGATTGATGGAGCTGTTTTTAATTGCTCTTGGCGGTAAGGAGCAGTGTCAGGAATCCTTAAAGAATCTGGGAATCAATCTGACCGATTTAGAGAAGGAAGAAAGAGACCCGGGTCTGGGCAATGGCGGATTGGGAAGATTGGCAGCGTGTTTTATGGAATCGCTGGCGGCAATGCAGCTTCCCGGTCATGGTTGTGGGATTCGTTATACTTATGGCTTGTTTGAGCAGAGAATTGTCGACCATAATCAGGTTGAGCTGCCGGACAGCTGGCTGAAGGATGGATATGTCTGGGAACAGAGAAAAGCCAACAAAGCGGTTGAGGTGCATTTTGGCGGAAAAGTAAGGTGCGTCAACGAAAATAATCGGCTGCAGTTTATTCATGAGGATTATGATTCTGTTTTAGCCGTACCTTATGATGTGCCTATCGTGGGGCATGGGAAGGAAAATAAAACGGTCAATACTCTGCGTTTATGGAAAGCCGAGGTCCTGGGTGATGATTTTGATTTGGCCCTGTTTAACCGCGGTGAATATTTAAAGGCTCTGGAATACCGTACCTCGGTAGAATCGATTACTAAGATACTCTATCCGCAGGACAATTATTATGAAGGCCGTCTTCTGCGCTTAAAGCAGCAGTACTTTTTTGTCTCGGCCGGAGTGCAGAGCATTATCCGCCATTATAAAAAGGACCATGATGATTTGAGCCGGATACCGGAATTGATAGCTATTCATATAAACGATACCCATCCGGCGGTAGCTATACCGGAATTGATGCGGATTTTAATGGATGAAGAAGGATTGGGCTGGGATGAAGCCTGGGAAATCACTAAAAATACGGTAGCTTATACTAATCATACGATTTTGCCGGAGGCGCTGGAGACCTGGAATATTGAGATGTTCCGCAGTCTGCTTCCCCGTATTTATATGATCGTTGAGGAAATTAACGAAAGATTCTGTCGGGAACTTTGGGATAAATATCCGGGAGATTGGGACAGAATTTCCCGCATGGCGATAATTGCCGATGGGGTTATTCATATGGCCAGATTGGCGGTAGTAGGCAGTTACAGCGTTAATGGGGTTGCAGCTCTGCATACTCAGATTCTTAAGGACTATTTGCTGCACGACTATGATGAATATTATCCCGGAAAGATCAATAATAAGACTAATGGAATTGCCCATCGCAGATGGCTTTTGAAGGCTAATCCCAATTTAAGCCGTTTGATTACTGCATTTATTGGCGACGACTGGATAAAGGAGCCTTCCCGCTTGACCGAGCTTTTGCAGTATGAGGACAATAAACGCTTTTTGACTAAATTAGAGCAGGTAAAGAAGATCAATAAAAAGATTTTGCAGCAGTATGTTAAGAAGCATTACAAAATCAATTTGAATGAAAAATCTATTTTTGATGTTCAGGTCAAAAGAATTCATGGCTATAAGCGTCAGCTTTTGAATGTACTGCACATCATGTATTTGTATAACCGGCTGCTTAAAAATCCTGAGCAGGAGTTTTTTCCGCGTACCTTTATCTTTGCCGGTAAAGCAGCTCCGGGATACTATATGGCTAAACAAATTATTAAGCTGATCAATGTTTTGGCTGATAAAATCAATAATGATCAGACTATCAATAATAAAATAAAGGTTGTATTTCTGGAAAATTACAGCGTTTCATTGGCTGAGATGATTTTTCCGGCGGCTGATGTCAGTGAGCAGATATCTACTGCCAGCAAGGAAGCTTCAGGTACAGGCAATATGAAATTTATGATGAATGGGGCGGTAACGCTGGGAACCTTGGATGGGGCCAATGTAGAGATCAGTCAGGAGGCCGGCTTGGACAATGAGGTGATTTTCGGCCTGAAGTGTGAAGAGGTTATTAATTATTATACTTATGGCGGTTATAATTCCTGGGATATCTATAATAATGATATGAGAGTAAAGGAAATTCTGGATCAATTAGTCAACGGCTTTTTAGATCCGGACCATGAGGAATTCCGGGCGATACATCAGTCGCTTCTGCATGACAATGATGAATATTTTGTCCTGCGTGATTTTGCGGCTTATGTGGAGGCTCAGGAAAAGATAGAGCGGCTTTACCGCAACCGTGATACCTGGTTAAAAATGATTCTGCATAATATTGCAAAATCAGGCTTTTTCTCCAGTGACAGAACGATTCAGCAGTATGCTGATGAAATATGGAAGATTAAAGCGGTGAAAATAGATGGGCAGTAATTTGAAGATGTCTTTAGTAGATGACACCAATACTTATTTATTCAATATCGGGGAAAGTGAGGAGAGCTATCGCTTTTTAGGAGCTCATCTTTGTCAGCAGACAGGGCAGCAGGGAGTCAGGTTTGCTGTCTGGGCTCCTCATGCGAAGAAAGTGGCAGTTATAGGTGATTTTAATAACTGGCAGGGCGGAGAGCATGCAATGCAGCGTAAGGGTGAAAGCGGCATCTGGGAGCTCTTTATACCTCAGCTTAAAGCCGGTGATTTATATAAATATGAGATTACAGCTGCTAATGGAGCTGTTCTGCATAAGGCTGACCCGTATGGCTTCAGCTCTGAATTAAGACCGGCTACCGCCTCTCGGGTAACTGATCTGAATATCTACGAGTGGCAGGATGAGGACTGGCAGCAGGAAAAAAGAGAGAATTGCTATAATCGGCCTATGCTTATTTATGAATTGCATTTAGGCTCCTGGAAGCGCGGGGCTGACAACCGATTTTTAACTTACAGGGAGCTGGCCGATGAATTACCGGATTATTTAGTTAAGATGGGCTATACCCATCTGGAGCTGATGCCCTTAATGGAGCATCCCCTGGATGATTCCTGGGGCTATCAGGTTACCGGCTATTATGCTTTAACCAGCCGTTACGGCAAGCCGGAGGATTTTATGTACTTGATCGATCAGTGTCACCAAAAAGGGATAAGCGTTCTTCTTGACTGGGTGCCGGGACATTTCTGCCGGGATGCTCATGGACTGCTTTCCTTTGACGGGGAGCCGCTTTATGAGTCGCGGGACAGTTTGAGAAGTGAAAACAGGGAATGGGGCACAGCTAATTTTGATTTTACGGTAACTGAGGTAGTCAGCTTTCTCGTTTCCAATGCTGTTTTTTGGCTTGATGTTTACCATCTGGACGGCTTTCGGGTCGATGCAGTATCCAATATGCTTTATCACAGCTACGGCCGGGAAAACTGGCGGCCTAACCGTTATGGCGGCAATGAAAATTTAGAGGCTATTGCTTTTCTCAGAAAGGTAAATGAAGTTGTTTTCCGGCGTTTTCCTAATGCTTTGATGATTGCTGAGGAGGCTACTGCCTGGCCGATGGTGTCATGGCCGACTTATACCGGAGGACTGGGCTTTAATTTTAAGTGGAATATGGGCTGGATGAATGACATTCTGCGCTATATGGAGCTTGATCCTATCTTTAGAAAATGGGACCATAATCTAGTAACCTTTTCCCTGATGTATGCTTTTTCAGAGAATTTCATTTTGCCGCTGTCACATGATGAGGTTGTGCATGGCAAGAAATCTCTGCTTGATAAAATGCCGGGCGATTATTGGCAGAAATTTGCCAACCTCAGGGCCTTTTACGGCTACTGGATGGCTCATCCTGGGAAAAAGCTGCTCTTTATGGGCGGAGAATTCGGCCAGTTTATTGAGTGGAAGCCAAGTGACAGCCTTGACTGGCATCTTTTAGAATACGAGATGCATAAAAAACTGCATCTTTATGTGCAGGAGCTGAATCATTTTTATGTGGAGGAGGATGCCTTTTGGGAAAATGATTCTGATTGGTCAGGCTTTTCCTGGATTGACTGCAACAATTGCGAGCAGAGTATCTTATGCTTCTGCCGTAAGAGTAAAGACCATGAGGTTATAGTGGTCAGCAATTTTACTCCGGTTTGCCGGTTTGATTATCGGATTGGGGTGCCGAAGCCGGGGCAGTATCAGGAAGTATGGAATAGTGATCAAACCAGATTTGGCGGTTCAGGTCAGGAAAACAGATTATTGCAGGAGGCTCTTAGAGAAGAATATCATGGACTGCCGTACAGCTTAACTTTAACTATTCCGCCGCTTGCAACAATATATTTGAAAAGGGTGCTTTTATCTGCAAAGGGGGAAGAATAGATGATGAAGAGAAAAAAGAAATGTGTAGCTATGCTTTTAGCCGGCGGACAGGGAAGCCGGCTGGGAATATTGACCCAGAAGATTGCTAAGCCGGCAGTAGGGTTTGGCGGGAAGTACAGGATTATAGATTTTCCATTAAGCAACTGCAGTAATTCGGGGATAGATACGGTTGGAGTTTTAACGCAATATAAGCCGTTTTTACTGAACAGCTATATTGGTATTGGCAGTGCTTGGGATTTGGATAAGCAAAACGGGGGAGTTTATCTTCTGCCTCCTTTTGTTAGGGAGGACGGCGGACGCTGGTATAAGGGAACGGCTGATGCTATTTATCAGAATATAGATTTTATTGATCAGTTTGACTGTGAATACGTTCTGATTTTATCCGGCGATCATATTTATAAAATGGATTATTCCTGGATGCTTCATGCGCATGAAATGAAAAAGGCTGATGCCACTATTGCGGTAATTGAAGTCCCTTGGGAAGAAGCCAGCCGTTTTGGCATTATGAATACTGACAGTGAGGACAGAATTTTAGAATTTGAGGAAAAGCCTAAGGAACCGAAAAGCAATCTGGCTTCAATGGGAATTTATATTTTCACTTGGAAGCTTTTAAGGGAGAAATTATTGGAGGATGGTGATAATCCTGACTCCAGTCATGATTTTGGCAAGGATATCATCCCTAATCTGCTTAGCACCGGGAAGCGGATTTTTGCTTATCCTTTCAGCGGCTATTGGAAAGATGTAGGAACGGTAGAAAGCTTCTGGGAGGCGAATATGGATTTGCTGGGCGCTGAATCTTCTCTTGATTTAGATGACCGTGACTGGAGAATAAATTCGGTATCCCCTACTTATCCGCCGCATTATATCGGCTCTGAAGCGGTGATTACCAATTCAATAATCGGTGAAGGGTGCATGATTTTAGGGCAGGTAGAGAATTCCGTTATTTTCGGGCGGGTCAGTATTGGCGAAAATGTTAAGGTTAAGGATTCCATAATCTTTTCCGGAGTAAATATTGCTCGAGGCTCAGAGGTTTACAAGGCTATTTTGAGCAGCGGTGTCAGCATAGGTCAGAATTGCACCATAGCGGCTCCTGAGTCAGAAGGTAAAAGGAAAATTATTGTTCTAGGCGAGGACGTTCATGTGGCAGACGGCTATCAGGTGATGGAGAATATTGGCTAAGAGAAAGGAAGGTGTTTTGCGATGATGCAATTGATGGGACTTATAAATCTGGATGTTCATGACAGTATATTGGGAGCCTTAACTCTGGACCGGCCTTTGGCGGCAGTACCGTTTGCCGGACGGTATCGTTTAATTGATTTTACCTTATCTAATATTGTTAATTCCAGAGTGAGTACGGTGGGAATTTTTATTCATCATAAATACCGTTCTTTGATGGATCATTTAAGATCAGGGAAGGAATGGGATTTAGCGAGAAGCAATGGCGGATTATATATTCTGCCTCCTTCTTATGTCAGCGGCAGTACCCAGTTATACCGCGGGGATTTGGAAAATTTTCAGGCTAATTTTGATTTTTTGAGAAATTGTGAGGAGAAATACGTGATTGTTACCGGAGCCGGTTTTATCGCTAATCTTAATTATCGTGATGTTTTGGATTTCCATTGTGAGACCGGAGCCGATGTTACAGTGATT
>JBJDXG010000185.1:0-3383 GCA_051866555.1 bacterium
GTTACATAATAATCCAGCTCCTCATGATTGTTAGCCGCCAGATTATATTCGGAATGAACGGTAAAATTCCATTTATAATGCGGGGAATAGCTGATATCAGTGTATAATGTATCAGCCTTGCCCGGATCATCAAAGTTAAACGGAGTACGTCCATGAATGTCACGATGCACATAACTAAGGTTTACATTAGCCTTCTGCCCCAGTTTCTGATTAATTCCCGCTCCGTAGCTGAAGACCTCAAGCCCGTCACTTTTATGCTCATACCAGTTTTTCTGATAACCTGTCCAAAGATTAAGATGGGCATTCTCCCACAATGGTATCGGATCATGGAAAATATTAAAATCAGTTGCCAAACGCCAAGCAGAAATATCTAAAGCCTCCTGCTCATAATGACCTACCTCAGCCCCATAATTATAGTTCAAAGGCGTATCGCCTATTTTCCGGCTTTTCATTCGCCAGCCCAGAGCCGGCATAACAGTCGTTTTATAATCATCATCATCTTCGTATTTGCCGGCAGTCAAGGTCCAGATGCTGCGCTTATTGTCATCATAAGCATTCAGCTTCGGCTCAAATCCCCGTTTACTGTAGTAATTCAAATCCACATCCAGATGTCTGCCGTTTTCAGGATTGTCACTGATTAAATAATTGTACTCTACTTCCAAACCATTCTTTCCGCTATAGCCTAATTTGGGGAAAAGAGAATTTTTCTTTTTATTAGAGCCAATCGTAGTAGTATAAGATTTCACAGTAAACAATTTTACTCCGGAAATCCAAAAGGAAGCCTTCTTCGCCGTCAGCTTTTTAGTCTCCGGATAAATGATCACCTTTTTCGCTTTCATTTCAAAGCACTTTTTGCCGTGTGCCGGACATTTAGTCCGCCAGTTGTCTCCGGTAAAGACCATTTTCTGAGCATCCTTAACCATTGGCCCTGTCTCCATATAATAATTATCAACAAAGCCATGGCTTTTTTCCGGAAAAGAGCCTTCTCCGGTCTCATAATTATAAAATGCCTCATTTGTACTATAATGGTCTTCTCCTTCAGTAAACAAAATATTGCCCACTAAATGAACATCATGGCTGTTCATATTTCCGTCCAGCTTATCAGCCGTTATCCTCTGTTCTCCCTGTACCGCCACGACATTGCCGGTTGCCGTAAAGTCTCCGCTTACAGTATGGTACGAGATATAATCGGCATCGATCGTTATCGGCACAGGCTCAGCCGGCTTCTCCGGCTCTTTTTTGGCTTTGCACCACGCTGTACCGGTTAATAAAAGAAACAAAACCATCGTCAAACAAACAATAGTCTGGTATTTTTTCAATTGCATTTAATTCTCCCCTCTTAGTGTCATATCTATTGATTATTCGACATAAGAAAAGCATTTCCTGCCTTAGCTTAATTCAAGGACAAGCCAATCATTGGCACTGCTTCTAAAGTTTCCAAATACGTTTTGCTTCCCTCTTCAATAACAATATTCTTGCCTTTAATGAAAGCTCCTCCGACCAGACCAACAGGCCCTAAAAGAACAGCTCCGGCAAAGCTGGCACCGGCAGCAGCCGCTACTCTTTTGTTTTCCTCAACCGCTTTGTCTCCCAGACACAGCGGCAGCTCTGTCCCATCAAAGCCATGAATAGTTTTAAAATCCATTTCCAAACGGCCGTCTTTGCCAAATGCTCCGGCCTTTTTAGCCTTAGTCACTGTGCCGAAGGCTTTGCTGCCGGTTGGAATAAGCAGAACATTATCAACTATTACATCCTCAGCCGCAGCGAACTCTACCGGATCTCCCTCTTTACTGATTTTGCTGCCAATTTCATTTAAAAATTCCACCACTACCAGAGTTTCCGGATTTACCGTAACCTCCGCTGCCGGCACTACCCCATCCTTAAAGCAGATAGCAGTCAGGCTGTTCATTCTTTCCACAATAGAATTCTGGGCATTAGTGCCTATAAGCAGCTTTTCCAGCTCCTGCAAACGAGGCAAGAGCGGCCCGTAGCTTACCTTTTTCTTAGTCACCCATTCATTAGCCTTCAACTGAAAAAACAAGGAAGTCTTATCTACTCTGTCCTCTGTTAAAAGACTTTTAATCTGCGCTATCCTTTCCGGAATGGACAGAGGAAAAATTCCGCCGTAAACAGCCCGTTCCAGATCGTCAATTCTTTCTACTACCGGTTTGGTATTGTTGCTTGAGCCATAAATTAATTTTTCGCACTGGTCAAGATCAGAAAGAAGAGGCAGACTCCCCTCCTCCGCTGCTGCCAGAAACGGCATTAATAAAGACAGCAGTAATGAAATAATCAAAATCAAACTTATTTTTTTCACCAAATTCACTCCTTACAGACAAATTTTTTTACTAATTCGGCAAGCAATAAGTCTATTCCTGCCAAAAAAATACTTGACAAAGCGGAAAAAGAGTTGTAGTATTAACTCAATATTAAAAACCGTTGAACAAGAGAAGTAGGTAAAATGAGATGTATCCAGAGAGCCGCCGGTGGTGAGAATGCGGCAGCATTAGTTTTACTGAATGGACTTGTGAGGGCAGACTGAAATAATTTTTTAGAGTAGGTGCTGACGGGAACCCTGTCCGTTATCAGTGGGGTGCATATGATGGTATGCAAAAGAAGTGGATGTCGTAGGCATCAAATTGGGTGGTACCGCAGAAGTTAAAAGCTTTTGTCCCTTGTGGACAAAGGCTTTTTTTATTTATCAGGCTAAAATTAAAGGAGGTTTTTAAATTGATAGGAAAAGCTATTCAGCAATTAGTAAAAAAAGAAAATCTTTCTCTGGAGCTGACTAAACAGGCTATGGACCAAATCATGACCGGAAAGGCAGACCCGGTGCAGATAGCTTCTTTTCTCGTAGCTTTAAGAATGAAAGAAGAAACAATAGAAGAGATTACGGCTGCCGCTATGGTTATGCGGGAGCACTGCAAGGCCTTAAAGACTGACTTTGATGTGCTGGACATTGTAGGAACCGGAGGCGATGAAGCCAATACCTTTAATATTTCCACTGTTTCCGCCTTTATCATTGCCGCAGCCGGTTTTCCGGTAGCCAAGCACGGCAACCGCAGCGTATCCAGCAAGTGCGGCAGTGCTGACCTTTTAGAGGCTCTGGGTGTAAAGCTGGATCTTGAAGTCAGCGAATGCAGTGAGCTGCTGAAGAAAAGCAATATCTGCTTTCTTTTCGCTCCTGTCTATCACGCTTCTATGCGCTATGCAGCACCTGTTCGCCGGGAGCTGGGCATCAGAACTATTTTCAATATCCTGGGACCTTTAGCCAATCCGGCCAGCGCTTCTTTACAGCTTTTAGGCGTTTATCAGGAGGAATTGGTCATGCCTTTAGCCCGGGTGCTGGCTAATCTGGGAGTTAAGCGCGGCATGGTCGTTCA
>JBJDXG010000186.1:0-3380 GCA_051866555.1 bacterium
TATCAGACATAGTTCATGACTCCTTTCGAATTTTTGTATGGTAACTCAATTCTACTTGGTAGTCAGAGCTATGTCTACTTTTTTATAGTATCAGGTTGAGATCTAACTGAATTTGCGAAACTTATTATACATTATCAAATAAAGCCAGCCCTCATCTGTAGAGATATACGTGATAACACTAACTTTGTTCAATGTTCTAACCTTATGAATGTATTATATCATTCATTTTAGATATCTAGCAAAGCTGGGTATAAGTCAAGTAAAAAATGCTTAAACCATGGGACAGCAGAACCAGCAGAATCGCCGCTGCCCGCATAAGGTCAAGTCCCGCATTGCGTTTCATCCTTTATGAGCAGCCTTTGCATAAATAAAGCGGTACTTCTCGGCTGTTCTGGCGATAGAAAATTTTTCTGCCTGCTTAGCCGCTGTCTCACAGGCCTTTTGATATTCTTGACCTCTCTCCGCAAACCTGATTATAATATCCGCTACCCTGCTGATTGGAACTGCACCGTCTTCTAAGTCAAATAAAGCTCCAGCACAATTTTTCTCTTCATCAAACAGCTGATAAGCAATCTCCCCTATATTGCTGGCAATGACAGGTCTTTGGCAGAAAAAGCAGTCTATGATTACCAGAGGAAAGCTTTCTCCGGGAAAACGGGAGGGCAGAAAGCCCATATCCGCTGCAGCAAAGTAATCTCTTGTATTGGATTTAAAGCCTAAAAGATGTATAAAATCACACTTCTCCTTCTGCAGGCGGTCATACATCTCTCCTGAACCAAGCAATAAAAGCTGGATATCAAGCCCGCTCTTCTCTCTGGCAAGCCTTACTGCTTCACACGCCTCCTGCCAGCCCTTTTCCGGAATAGCACGGCTCACCAAACAGAGAACAAAAGCCTGATCATCTATCCCCAATTCCTGCCTTGAGATTGGCTTAATATCTGTTTCAGGCAGACCATTATCTATTCTGAACATCTTATCCGGTTTAAAATAGCCCGTATTCTTAAAGGGAACAAGATTTTTTTCGGCTATATAAACGAAACAGGAACAGCTTTTATCCACCTCAGGCAAGATTCTTTTTAAATCATAGCTGCTCAGTGTTTCATACATTCCATGCAGAGTGACAACATGACGGCATTCAGGATTCAGCCCGCTGAAATGAGTGATTATTTCATCAACTGAGGCATGATGTGAATGAATGACATCCGCCCCAAAGCGGAATAAGATTTTCCCCAGCATATTCTTATCATCAAGCTTAAACAACGGTATGGCAGGGCTTAATAGCTTTCTTACCTTCTCCTCATTTTCAGCTAACTGAAAATCAAGATAAGTAACCGTCAGGCCCTGATTTTTCAATTCATTAGCCAAAAAGATAGGGAAGGTCTCTCCTCCTCCGATACTCATGGAGAAGCCGCACATCAAAACTGCCGGCGTTCTCTTTATCTGCCTGATTTTATCCGGCTTATACCAGTCATCTATATCCTCCGGCTTCTTATCAGGATTAAAGTAAAGATAATGCTCAGTCAATTTCTTTTTTTGCTGCTCAAAACAGGAAAAAGGCACATTATAATGCTCAGCAAGATATTCCGACACCATCTGCTGCTCTTTATAGTATCTTGCGGTTTTTTGAATTTTAAGCGAGGTGCTGTTATCATGTATGCGGTAATAATTAGTAGCGGCAGAGCTGTAATAAACCAGTCCGCCCTGAATCTTTTCCAGATAAAACACCCAGTCGCCGCATAATTTCATCTCTGACCACAGCGCCTCCAACTGACTGCTTATCTGACCTGTTTTACGAAAGACCACACTGCTTACATTAGGAATGATATTTTTAAAGGCAAATGCCCGCTGCACTAAATCATGAGCCGAAACAAAAAAGGATTTGCTCCAGTCAAAGTCGGTAAACTCACCTAAATAATGCTCTGTAAACTCTATTTCCCTGCCATTTTTTCGAAAAGAGCTGCGGCAAAAGGCCAGCATAACAGCTTCATTGGAAAAGGCTCCGACCAGCTCGGATAAAAAATCAGCATCACAGTGATCATCACTTTCTGCAATCCAGATAAGCTGACCCTTAGCCAGCTTGATTCCTTTTTTCCATTGAGCAAAGACCTTTTTGCCGTTTTCCCGATTAACATACAATGAGGTTATTTCAGGATATCTGGCCTGATATTTCTCTAAAATTTCTTTACTGTTGTCAGTAGAGCAGTCATCAAGCAAAATAACCTCAATATTTTTATAGGTTTGGGCATAAATCGACTCCAGTCTTTCCGCCAGATAAGGCTCATGGTTATAATTAGGCACAATCACACTGACTAATGGCTGATAATTTTCATCCCCGGCAAAATCCCACAGCAGCTGCTCTTGCATATAAAGATTCTTTCTGCATTTAAAACATCTTTTTTTCAGCTCTGCTTTGCAGTACAAAACAATATTATCATATATCCAGGGCGTTTTTTCACTTAACATATTCTCCAGCCGCTTAAGCTTATTTTTTATTTTAGAGCGATTTAAAATATAATATATTTTAGCAAACATTCCTAAGATACCCCTTTCATTATTTTCCTGCCTTAAGCTGAAAACCTCTCTTGATTTTATCCGCTATTCCTTTTACTTTCCTAACTATATTGCTTTTTTGGGCCTTCTCTTTATCCAGCTGTAACCTCATCTCATCGAGCTGTGCTTCGCAGCTCGCCTTCATTTCCTTTATTCCCTGATAAAGCAGGCTTTCTTTGCCTAAATAGGTTTCACCTGAATGCAAAAAGATTAAATCTATCTCCATCTCAATTTTTTGCAGGTCGATACAATCCTCCGGTCTGAAAGCAATCTGGGCATCATTATGCAGAAAAACATAGGTTTTGCCTATACTGTAATCATCATTGCAGTAAAAAGTATTGATTTCCTTTTCAACAGCATTAAGATAAAAGAATTTGATTTTTTCTATTCTCATTAACGCCGGCACATCAATCGGGTCCAGGCGAATCGTTTTTATCTCCTGAAAATCCTCCAACGATAAAAGCAAAGACTGTCTTCCTTCCTTTTTCCAGTAGAGCTGTATCTTTTCCTGTCCTGAAAAACCGCTCCCTGTATCAATAAACAGCTCTAAGCTGCCTATGAAACAGGGTTCTCTTTTGATTTTCTTTAATACCACAGTATCTGTTAGCTGCTGTTTTTTTTGCAGAGCAAAAACAAACTGATATATATGACCGCAGAAACGCTTACGCAGATTATAAGCTACTGCTTCATCTACATCTGCATAGGTATTCTTTATCTCATTTCTCCCTGCTGCCAAATAAACAGCGTCCTCTATTACAGGAACAAGCTCTAATTTATAAAAAAGATTCTGCAGGGAATCATAAGTAAAAAATCTAATATGTGTATCATCT
>JBJDXG010000187.1:0-3354 GCA_051866555.1 bacterium
CAGAGCCGCTGTGAATGCTTTCAGCTTATTTGCAGCGAGGAAAAGCCGGAGCTAAAGCAGATTGCACCCGGTCATTGGGTTGCCTGTCATTTGTTTAAATAATTTTTATTGCTGTTTAGAGAGAATTTTGTCATATTATGAAAACTTGACAGGTTTTTAGCCAAATGATATACTTATGGTGTAATCGCAGTTATGAAGACTGTTGTTTAGTAGTTGTTGATATAAATTTAATAATGTTGTAATCATAACCATGAAGGTTAAAAAAGCTGTTAATGCGACAGCTTATTCCTTCATGGTTTTTTTGATTTAAATTTATAATTAGGGGGGATTTAATGAATAAATATGTGGGGAAAAGACTGCTGCAGCTCATACCTATCTTACTCGGCATTACTTTTTTATCCTTTGCTATGATGCGGCTGGCTGGAAGTGATGTAATAGTTCAAAAGTTTGATAACTTAGGCATGACTGTTTCTCAGGAGGTGATCGATTCGGCCAGAGCAGAGCTGGGGCTTGATAAGCCCTTTCTTGTCCAGTATTTTATCTGGTTAAAGAATCTTTTGCAGGGTGATATGGGTACGAGCTATGTAACCGGCAAGGATGTTTTTGCTACCTTTATTTCCAAGCTTCCGGCTACTTTATTTTTGACAGCTACTTCGATTTTGGCTACTGTTTGTGTTTCTATTCCTTTGGGAATTTTAGCGGCAGTCAAACAAAATCGTTTTACTGATTATCTGATAAGATTATGCAGCTTTATTGGCAACAGCATGCCGAACTTTTTTACTGCCCTTGTTTTGATGTATTTTCTTTCTATTAAACTGGGACTTTTCCCGGTAACTGCTAAGGGTATTACGGTAAACAGTGTTGCTATGCCGACACTTACTTTGGCAATTGCTATGTCAGCTAAATATCTGCGTCAGGTCAGGGCGACAGTTTTGGATGAATTAAGCAAGGATTACATCATTGGGGCTAAAGCCAGGGGAGTGCGTTTTTCAGTAACGCTGTGGAAAAGTGTTTTAAGAGCTTCATTAGTAACGATTATAACCTTACTTACTCTTTCTATCGGCAGTCTGCTTGGCGGAACTGCTATTGTAGAATCTATTTTTATGTGGGATGGTGTGGGCAAGCTGGCTGTTGATGCTATTAATATGCGCGATTATCCTATAATTCAGGCTTATGTTATCTGGATGGCCGTAATATATGTATGCATCAATTTGATTACTGATCTTTCTTATCAGTTGCTTGATCCGCGCATTCGTTTGGAAGGTAACCGCTGATGAAATTAAGAGAAATAATAACCAAAGACAAAAACAAAAGAAAATTGCTTATTTACTTAATTTTAGTGGGACTGCTCTTATTGACAGCAGCTTTTGCCAAACATATTTGTCCCTATGACCCTAATATGCAGAATTTAAATGAAGCTCTCAGGTCACCTTGCCTTCAGCATCCCTGTGGGACTGACCGTTATGGCAGAGATGTATTTTCCCGGGTGCTTGTTGGTGCTACTACCAGTATCTTTTCTACTTTAGCCTTAGTGCTGCTTATTTCTGGGGTAGGTACAGCTATTGGTGTCAGCTGCGGTTATCTGAGAGGCTGGCTTGATACCATAGTAATGCGTATTTCAGATATCTGTCTGGCCTTCCCAGGATTGGTTTTTGCTTTGGCAATTGCAGCAGTTTTAAAAGGCGGAATTCAAAATGCTGTTTTTGCTCTGGCGGCAATCAGCTGGCCTAAATATGCCCGTATTGCCCGAAGTCAAACCTTAGCTCTGAAGACTGTTGATTTTATTTCAGCAGCTAAAATGGCAGGCGGCAGTGCATTTAAGATAATAGTAAGACATATTCTGCCTAATATCATTGGTCCTATTTTGGTAACAGCGATGCTTGATATCGGGACAATGATGATGGAGCTGGCAGCGCTTTCATTTTTAGGTCTTGGCGCTATGCCGCCGACGGCAGAATGGGGCAGCATGATGAGCACTGGCCGGAGTATGATTCAGTCTTATCCTTGGATGGTCTTAAGTCCGGGAGCAGCAATTTTTATTTCCGTTGTTTTGTTTAATTTGTTAGGGGACACAGTACGGGATTATGCTGATGCCCGTAATATGCAAAAATAAAAACAAGAAAAGAGGTAATGAAATGAAGAAACTATTAGGGATTATACTGATGATTTGTCTTTTGGCAGTTTCTTTGGCTGGCTGCGGCTCAAAAAGTGAAACCAGTCAAAACGAAAAGGTGAAATTTGTTTTTGCAGATACTACCTTTAATTCGGAAAATGCAGAGCCGGACATTAATCCGCATCGCGATTATTCCGGCTGGGCCTGTATCCGTTATGGAGTTGGAGAAACCTTGTTCCGTTATTCTGACAAAATGGAGCTTGAGCCCTGGCTGGCAAAAAGCTATAAGCTTATCGATGATAATACTTGGGAAATAACCTTGCAGGACAATGTTTACTTTACCAGCGGCCGTCTTATGGATGGACAGGCAGTAAAGGAATGCTTGGAGGATCTGATTGCAGTTCATGAACGGGCTAAAGGCGATCTTTCAATTGCCAGCATAACTGCCGAAGGGCAAAAGGTTATAATCAAGACTACTGAACCAAAGCCGGCTTTGCTTAACTATCTTTGTGACCCATATGGCTGTATTATTGACATGAAGGCTGGAGTGACACCGGAGGGAATAGTTACAGCAACCGGTCCTTATAAAGCAGTTAAGCTCGTTACTGATGAACGCTTGGAATTAGTTAAGAATGAAAATTACTGGAATGGTAAGCCACAGGTTGATGAGATTACTGTAAAAAATATGACTGATGGCGATACCATGACTATGGCTCTCCAGTCAGGTGAGGTTGATGCGACTTATGGTATGCCATATGCCAGCTATCCTGTTTTCCAAAATGATAATTATACTTTCAGCAGTACACCTACCAGCCGTGCTTTCTTTGCCTGGATGAATTTTAAAAGTCCTATAACTAAGGATCCGGCAGTCAGAAAAGCTATTGCTATGGGAATTGATAAAGAGGGATTCGTTAAAACGCTTCTTGCTGGGAATGGTTATCCGGCTGTGGGAGTTTTTCCGGACAACTTCAGCTTCGGCGGCAATGCTGTTAAAACCGTAGGCTATGACCCTGCCGGTGCTAAGAAAGTTTTAGAGGCTGCCGGCTGGGTTGACTCAGACGGAGACGGCATTCGTGAGAAAAATGGTCAAAAGCTGGTGATTCGCTGGCTTACTTATCCAAGTCGTCAAGAACTGCCGTTGCTGGCTGAATCTGTTCAGTCAACCTTAAAGGATATAGGTATTTCTGTTGTAATTAATTGTACACCTGATAAGAGTGTTCGTGCTGATCCTACTAAATGGG
>JBJDXG010000188.1:0-3341 GCA_051866555.1 bacterium
GGCGTTTTTACCGGTTCAGAAGCTGTTGAAAGAGTAGTTCTTCACCATCAGCAGGAGAAGGACTATTTTGCTTGCATTATAGACTGGAAGATGCCTGACATGGATGGAATTGCCACGACTAAGGCTATTCGCAGGGCTGTCGGCAAGGATATGCCTATCATAATTATTTCTGCTTATGACTGGTCAGATATTGAACAGGAGGCCAGAGCAGCCGGTGCTAATGCTTTTATCAGCAAGCCGCTGTTCCGTTCCAGATTGGCCAGAACCTTTAATAATCTTATTGGGGAAGATGATTACGAAGAGCCTGAGGAAATGATTGTTGCTCTGGAAAATATGGACCTTACGGGGCATCGTGTTCTGCTTGTGGAAGATAATGTGCTGAATGCAGAAATTGCTGCTGAAATTCTGAAAATGGCAGGGATTGTTGTAGAACATGCTGCTGACGGCACAGAAGCAGTCGATATGATGAACAATTGTGCAGACGGATATTATGACATTATATTTATGGATATCCAGATGCCCAAAATGAGTGGTTATGATGCTACCAGAGCGATTCGTGCCATGAAGCGAAATTACTGCAAACAGATACCGATTATTGCCATGACGGCGAATGCGTTTGCAGAGGATGTGCAGGCGGCCAGGACAGTCGGCATGAATGAGCATATTGCCAAGCCGCTTGACTTGAAAACTCTTGCTAAAACGCTGAAGAAGTGGCTTATGTAATATAATTTTTTAGCGTATTTAGACTGTTTTAGAATTGAGTATTGATTAGATTATGTAAAGTCATGCAGGAATATAATCTTAAAAAGAGAATTAAAAAAGAATAGAATAATTTGGGAAGGGGGAAAATTATTGACGAGAATACTTTTTATCAGACATGGCAGAACTGTCTCTAATAATGCAAGACGTTACAGTGGGCATAATGATGTAGAGCTTGATGCTGTTGGTTTAGAGCAGGCCAGGAAAGTAGCTGCTCGTTTGAAAGATCAACCCCTGACAGCTGTTTATGCCAGTGATTTGCAGAGAGCTTTTCTGACAGCCGAAGAGATTGCGAGGGAGCATGGCTTGGAGGTAATCAGACTGCCGGAATTGCGAGAGCTTAATTTTGGCGTTTGGGAAGGCAAGACCCATCAGGAAATTGTAGAGGAAGATAATGAGCTGGTGCAGAAATGGTTTAATGATCCTTTTACGGTTTTAATCCCTGAAGGAGAAACTATGGCGGATTTGCAGCTCAGGATCGTCAAATGTATAAAGCAGATAGTTAAAGACCATCCTGATGAAACAGTAGCAGTAGTTTCCCATGCAGGGCCAATTTGGGTGATGCTGAGTTATATTTTGGCGATACCTCCTCAAAGCAGCTGGAAGATTAAGATAGAAAATACCTCAATAACGATAATCGAGTTTTATGAAAATGACAGCGGCTATATTTGCACAGTTAATGACGCTTATCATATGCACAATTAAGGAAGGGTGAAATAATTGAAGGTTAAATTGCGTTTAGACTTTAAAGGATTTTCCAAGCATAGTTACTTTTTATTCGGCTCTAAAAATTCAGAAAAGGCTGCTCAGGAAATCAGAGACCAGCAGATTGCACTTTTAAGAAATATTCCTATTCAGGGAATTGAAATAGAGAATATCAATTGTGTAGAAGAATTGTATGTATTAAATGACAGTTTACATAATGAGGAGGTAGCTTATGCGCCTACTGAAATTATTTTAAATGCGGAAACATTGGAGGATTTAATTCAGTTCATTGTCCGTGATGAATTCAGAAAGGTTGAGATTTTGGAGCCGCAGGAAATCAAGCTTACCAAGCAGGAGCTGGAGCGGCTGTTTGTTAAGATAAATGAAGAAATGAAAACTTTGCTGCCGCAAATTTTGAGAAAGATGGAGAGATAACCCTGCGTTGGTAGGGTTATTTTTAAATATTGATGGAAAAAGAAATTGATTTATTTCTTGCTTCCTTGAATGTGAGCCGCAATACTTATCTTGCTTATTCAAAAGACCTTGAACAGTATATGAATTATTTAGCCGAAAAAATGGCTGATTGGCGGCAGAATGATTCAGCCGCTTTATTTTTGCAGGCTTTAGAATACAGCGGGCAAAAGGAAAGCAGCCTGGCCAGAAAATTTACGGTTTTAAAACGGTTTTACCGTTTTGCGCAAAATCAGGGCTGGGTTAAGGTTAACCCTTTGGATCTTCTGGACCGACCTAAGGTTAAGGCGGCTGCACCTGTAATTTTGAGCTGTGAGGAGATAGAGGCTTTGCTTGAAGCGCCTGACAGTGCTTCTTTTCGCGGGTTAAGGGATAAGGCTATCCTGGAAATACTTTATGCTACGGGAATGAAGGTTTCAGAGCTGCTGCGGCTGAAGGTCGATGATATTTATCTCGATTTGGATTATATCAGAATAGCGGCTAGTAAGGAAAGGATAATTCCGCTGGGCAGTGCCGCTAAAAAAGCTGTTGCTGCTTATCTTGTTCAGGGCAGAGAGAAGTTGGCCGGGTCTTCTCCTTTTCTTTTTTTAAATCAGAGGGGAGAAGCCTTGACTCGTCAGGGGGTATGGAAAATTATTCGGGGCTATGCTGAGAAAATTGGTCTGAAAATGGACCTGACGCCTCAGATTCTGCGAGATTCATTTGCCGCTCATCTGCTTCTGGGCGGAGCTGATTTAGGGACAGTGAAGGAGCTTTTAGGCTATAGTGACTTAGCGGCGGCGGATAAATTTTTGGGATTTAAGAGGTCACGTTTGAAGGATGTTTATGAAGCGGCACATCCCAGATCATAGGAGGAGAATGATGAAAAAGAGGATCGTTTTATTGGTTTTGGACAGTGCAGGCATTGGTGAACTGCCTGATGCCGGTCTTTATAATGATGAAGGAAGCAATACGCTTTATAATACAGCGAGTTATGCAGGTGGACTTAAGGTGCCTAATTTAGCCAGGCTGGGACTGGGTAGTATTATGGAGCTGCCGGGAGTTAAACCGGCTTCCTTGCCGTTAGCCAGCTTTGGCAAAATGCAGGAACGCTCCAAGGGTAAGGATACCACAACCGGACACTGGGAAATTGCCGGCCTTATTTTAGAAAAGCCTTTTCCCGTTTACCCTGATGGCTTTCCCGATACGGTTATTGCTTTACTGGAAGAGCGGACAGGAAGAAAGGTTATTGGCAATAAAGCAGCTTCCGGCACAGTGATTATTGATGAGCTGGGAGAAGAGACCAGGAAGAATGGCAGCTTAATAGTATATACCTCGGCGGACAGTGTTTTTCAAATAGCAGCTCATGAAGAGGCTGTTCCATTGGAGGAATTGTATAGCATCTGCCAGACGGCGCGGGATATTTT
>JBJDXG010000189.1:0-3332 GCA_051866555.1 bacterium
ACAGCTAATACTTTAGTTTATTTAAAAGGAAAAGGAATTGCTCTTCAGGAGCCGTCAGTAGTGGCTATTCAGCGGGATACCAGCTCAGTTTTGGCGGTTGGTGATGAAGCGAAACAAATGATAGGGCGTACACCAGGAAATATTGTTGCTATTCGTCCAATGAAGGATGGTGTGATTGCTGATTTTGATATAACTGAAAGAATGCTGCGTTATTTTATCAATAAAGCTTCCAAACAAAAATTTTTATTCCATCCAAGAGTAGTAGTCTGCATTCCATCAGGGGTAACAGAGGTTGAAAAAAGAGCTGTTATTGATGCTACATTGCAGGCGGGAGCGAGAGAAGCCTATTTAATTGAGGAACCTATGGCAGCTGCTATTGGGGCAGGACTTCCTGTACACGAGCCGATGGGCAATATGATTGTCGATATTGGCGGAGGAACAACAGAGGTAGCTGTTATTTCTTTAGGCGGAATCGTTACCAGTAAATCTGTCAGAGTTGCCGGGGATGAAATGGATGAATCTATAGTGCAGTACGTTAAGAAAACTTATAATTTGATGATTGGGGAAAGAACGGCAGAACAGATTAAGATGGAGATAGGTTCAGCCTTTCCTAGTGATACTGCTAAAACTATGGATATCAGAGGACGTGATTTAATTACCGGTTTGCCTAAAACTGTTGATATTACTGATGAAGAAATCAGGAATGCTTTGTCAGAGCCGGTTAATAGTATAGTTGAAGCAGTAAAGGTTACTTTAGAGAGAACGCCGCCTGAATTGTCTGCTGATATTATGGACAGGGGGATAATTCTTGCTGGAGGAGGCTCTTTGCTGCAGGGCTTAGACAATATTTTAAAAAGAGAAACCGGAATGCCTGTCTACTTAGCTGAAGAACCATTAAATTGTGTTGCTTTAGGCACAGGCAAGGTTTTGGAAGAAATAAACACTTTGAAAAAAGTACTTATTAACCCTAAACGCTTAGGTTAATAGGGGGGAAAAAATTGTTCCGTTTTCTGAATTGGAAAAATACCATATTAATAATTATTATTTTTATTGGTTTATTGACTGTTATCAATATTACTAAAGAACGTACTGAGTTTAGTAATATTGAGAAAATAATTTTAGATATTACAGCTCCTTTACAAGCTGGCTGGAGCAGTATAACTGGTCATGTTGACTCTTTGTGGCAAGGTGCTATGACTTTAAATAATTTGAAAGCGGAGCATCAGCTTTTAGCTGAAAATGTACGTGAATTAAGACAGCAAAGCCGCGAATATCAGGAAATGAAATTAGAGAATAAACGTTTGCGTGACTTACTTTCTTTTAAAGAAAAATTTGCTTATCAGACAGTTGGAGCAGAAGTAATCGGGCGCAATATGAACAACTGGGATAATTTCCTGGTAATAAATAAGGGATTAAATGATGGAATTGACCGAGGAATGGCGGTAATCACTAAGAATGGTTTGATTGGTCAGACTATGATGGTTACTAACAATACGGCACAGGTTTTGCTGATTTTGGATGAGAACAGTACGGTAAGCGGTATTGTGCAGGAAACTCGGGAAAATGGTATGATTGAGGGTCAGGGTAAACGTTCTTCTTTTTTACAGATGCAGCGTTTGCCTCGTGATGCCAAGGTAAAGGCTGGCGATCATATTTTTTCTTCCGGCTTGGGCGGAGTGTTCCCTAAGGGAATTTTTGTCGGACGGGTAGAAAAAATTTCGACAGATCCTTATGATATTGCTAAAAAAGCGATAATTGTGCCGGCTGAAAATTTTAATAAGATAGAGGAAGTATTGGTTATTGTTAATAATAAACCATTAAAACCTTTAACTTCAGTAGGAGAGAGAAAGGGGGAAGAAGAGCAGTGAGATATCTGATTTTCTTTTTCATCTCTCTTCTTGCGTTAAGCTTACAGACTACTGTTTTTGCTCGATTGAGTTTATTTGGAGCAGCTCCTGATTTGATTTTAATTTTAGTAGTCTGTTTTGCTTTTTTGGAGGGAACATATGGCGGAATGCTGGCTGCTCTTATCGGCGGACTGCTGGCCGATGTTTTTTCTACTCATGTTTTAGGAGTACAGCTGTTAAGTAAATTGCTGCTGGCCTATCTTATCGGTTTAACTGAAGAAAAGATTTTTAAGGAAAACCCGATGGTGTCGGTTGTAGGAATTATTTTTGCCACTTTTATTGATTACTTTTTAACCTGTTTTCTCTATCAGTCATTTGGCATAATTAAAATTAACTTTCTGGATATGCAGCGGATCTTTTGGGGTGAATTAATTTATAATATTGTTTTGATACCTGTAATTTATGTTTTGCTTTATAAATGGTTGATAAAGGTAAAAAATTGAGGGAAATGAGAGATTGGAATGACGAAAGATACAAGTAAGAGATTAAAAGTTATGGGTGTGGGAATAATCCTGGTTTTTACAGTTTTAATTGCTCAGGCTTTTAATTTGCAGATTAGACAATATGATAATTTTATTCAGCTGGCTAATAATAACAGAATTCGTTTAATTCCAATACTGGCTCCCCGAGGTACAATTTATGACCGCAATAAGCAGGCTATAGTAGCTACCAGAGCTGCTAATACAGTGTCTATAGTGCCTATGGATTTGAAAAATGAAGAATATGTGTTAGCAAAATTGAGTTATATTTTAGACATGCCGATTGAGGAAATAAATAAAAAAATAGCAGAACAGACATTTCGTCCTTTTGACCCTATTCGTTTGAAAAAGGATATTCAGTTAGAAACCTTAGCTAAAATTGAAGAGCAGAAAAACGATTTGCCTGGCGTTATTTTAGAAACAGTGCCTATTCGGGAGTATATTTATGGTGATTTAGGCTGTCATTTGTTTGGCTATGTGGGGGAAATAAGTCAGGATGAACTGAAAGCCTTGGAAAATGAGGGCTATAAAGCCGGAGATATCATTGGCAAAACAGGACTTGAAAAAGTTTATGATAAGTATTTGCAGGGGGTAAACGGCGGGCAGCAGGTACAGGTCAATGCTTCAGGCAAAATGATCTCTATAATGGGAGAGAAAAAAATCGTTCCGGGCAATAATTTGATTTTGAATATTGATGCTAAGGTACAGAAAACTGCTGAGAATGCTTTAAAAGAGGCTATAGGAAAAACACCGGGAGCTAAAGGCGGAGCCGTAGTGGCTATGGACCCGCGCAATGGACAGATCATAGCTTTGGTCAGTCAGCCCGGATTTATGCCGAATAAATTTGCTACCGGTATTTCACTGAAGGACTGGAGCAGTTTGATCAATGACAAGCGCCATCCTATGAAGAACAGAGTTACGGAAAGTGCTTATCCGCCTGGTTCAA
>JBJDXG010000190.1:0-14427 GCA_051866555.1 bacterium
GTCCGCACTGCCATTTTGAAGTCCGGCTGAACGGCACTCCGGTAAATCCGGGCAACTACTTGTAAAAATGAATTTTTTTCTTCATAGTTCCATAATAATAAATGTGCCAGAAAAAATAAGGCGGTGAAGCTTTTGCGAGACAGAAAAAAAATTGCAGTGACTATAATGATAGTATTGACAGCCATAGGAAGTTTTCTTTTTGGCTTTTGGGTAAGAGACAGTCAGGCCAACCAGGAGGATATGAAGTATTTGACTACCTTTGTTGAGGTATTCAGCTTGATCAAAAGTAATTTTGTGGAGCCGGTGGATTCACAGAATTTAACGGAAGAAGCGATCAAGGGCATGATTCACGGCCTGGGTGATAAGCATACCTACTATATGAATGAGCAGGATTTTCAGCATATGCAGGAAAGGACTAAGGGGTATTTCGGCGGCCTGGGAATCGTGATTGGCCTTAAGGATGATAAGCTGACAGTTATATCCCCGATAGAAAATACTCCGGCTGCCAGAGCAGGTATGAAATCAGGCGACCAGATAGTGCAGATAGACGGCAAGTCTACTGAAAAAATGGGGCTGGAGCAGGCGGTAAACCTGATGCGGGGCAAGGAAGGCACCAGAGTTAAGCTGGTTACTTATCGTCCGGCAGCGAAGAAGGAGCAGAGTTTAAATCTGGTAAGAGCTAAGATTGAAGTTCCCAGCATAGACTCCAAAATGCTGGAGGATAAAATAGCTTATATCAAGATGAGCGGTTTTACCGAAGACACAGGCAAGGATTTTAGAGCAGCTCTGGCTAAGTGCAGCAAGGAAGGCATGACCGGCTTAATTCTTGATTTAAGGAATAATCCGGGCGGATTATTAAAGGCAGCGGTGGAGGTAAATGAACAGCTTTTGCCGAAAGGACCGATCGTGCATATTAAAGTGAGAAGCGGCCAGCAGGATACTATTTATGCTACCGGCAAATCAAAATATACAGAGCTTCCGCTGATCGTTCTGGTCAATGGCGGAAGTGCCAGTGCTTCGGAAATCGTTTCCGGCGGCGTTCAGGATACTAAGAGAGGAATTTTGGTGGGAGAAAAGACCTTCGGCAAGGGCTCGGTGCAGACGGTTTATCCGCTCAGCGACGGCTCGGGAATTGCCTTGACTACGGCTAAATATATGACTCCGAGCGGCAGGTCTATTCATGGAATCGGAATAGAGCCTGATGTGAAGGTGATTTGGGATTGGCATGAGTCAGAAGAGGATATACAGTTAAATAAAGCGCTGGAATTGATGAAAGAAAAATTGCAGGTGAAAAAGGATGCTTAGGCATTCTTTTTCTGTTTTTGGCAAAAATAAAAAAAAGACGAAAGGATGAAGTTTATTAATGCGAAGAAAAAATTATTTAATCTGGCTCAGTCTGACCGCAGCTATCTTTTTTTCAGCTTCTTTAGGCTGTTTTTCGGCTGCTTTTTTTGACAGACCGGAGGAGAACAGAATTTTTCATACTCATCAGCTAAATCAGGATGACCGCTCTGTTACTATTTGGCGGGATCAAAAATTGATCCGTGATTATCGGAGAATGAGTGATCAAATTGATGAAAGCATCAAAAAAAGCCTGGAGAAAAATAAAATTGCGGGAGAAAATTTAATCCAGATCGAGGAAAGGACTAAAAGTGAACCGATAACCGGTGAATTAATCAGTCAGATAAGCTGGGTCTACCGGCAGCTGAATGGTTTGGCAGATGAAAAAGCTAATTTGCCGGAAATCGTTTTAAATTTGCAGTCTGCGCTTAAGGCAGCAGGGGCTCAGGTCAGGGATACGATTTGGGAAGAAAATAATGATGTACGGTTTGCCAGACTTAAAATTGGTTTTCTGGTTAATGCTAAATTTTTATTGACTCATGATTTAGAGATCAAGCAGACGATAAAGAAGCAGGTTCTGAATCCGGTGCAGACAGGCGAAAAATTAGCGGTGATCATTGATGACTGGGGCGCTATGTCTAAGGGAACTAAGGAAATGCTTGATTTGCCGTATCCCATAACGGCTGCTGTTTTGCCGAACCGGCCTTATACAGGCAAAGAGGTAAAGCTTGTTCTTGATTCCGGTAAGCAGGCTATACTGCATATGCCGCTCGAACCCTTGGCTAAAGGGGTTAATGCCGGTCAGGAGGTTATTAAGTCAGGAATGAAGCCGGAAGAGATAAAGAGGATTTTTAATAATGCTCTCAGTCAGACTCCGGGAGTTATCGGGACTAATAATCATATGGGCTCTAAAGCCAGTCAGGACAGGGCCGTAGTTAAGGCCTGGCTGGAAGAGGTGAAAAAAAATAATCTTTTTGTCATAGACAGCATGACCTCTGACAAGTCGGTAATTGGTGCGGTAGCTAAGGAGCTGGGTATTCCCTGTGGGGAAAATATTCTTTTTCTGGACAATGTGGATCAAGCCGATGCCGTTAAAAAGCAGATTCTGGAGGCCGGCAAAAGAGTAAAACAGCGGGGCAAAGGAATAGTTATTGGCCATGTACGGTTAAATACGGCTAAGGCTTTGGCTGAAACACTGCCGGAACTGGAGAAACAGGGGATAAAAATAGTTTTTGTGTCTGAACTGTTAAAAAATGAATAGTCTGAAGTCAACTTATCTTGAAATAATTTTTAATTTAGGCAGGAATTAAACTGCGTTAAGAAGAATACTTTTAAAATAGGTGATAGAAGGGAGGTGCCCCTCTATGGAAGATTGTGTTTTTTGTAAAATTGTGCGTGGTGAGATTCCCTGTACTAAGGTATATGAAGATGATGCCATGCTTGCTTTTAAAGATATTGAACCGCAGGCACCAATACATTTTTTAATTATACCTAAGAAGCATATAAAAGATCTTTTGTCTCTGTCAGAGGAAGACTGTGACCTGATGGCTAAAGTTCAGCAGGTGGTAAAAAAATTAGCTTTGCAGGAAGGACTGGACGAAAAAGGTTTTCGGCTGGTGACTAATTGCGGCAAGGCTGCCGGGCAGAGTGTTTTCCATTTGCATTTTCATTTGATGGGTGGAAGAAACTTTACTTGGCCGGCAGGTTAATCTTGACAGTAGGCTTGAAGATGATTATAATAAAATGGTGACAAAAATTCTCTTGTTCATTGTTGCAGTGGGGGGGGGGAAAATTGAATGGCTGAAATTAGAGTTGGAAAAAACGAATCTTTAGATAGTGCTTTAAAAAGATTTAAAAGACAATGTCAAAAATCCGGCGTTTTGTCTGAAATAAGAAAACGTGAACATTATGAAAAGCCTAGTGTAAGAAGAAAGAAAAAATCTGAGGCTGCTAGAAAGAGAAGATTTAATTAATAGCTAAATTAATGGAGCTTTTGCTGAATAGATTAACTATCTAAGAGGTAAAAGCTCTTTTTATATATTAAGAAATATTTTTTGTCAAAGCTTTGGAAGAGTAATTTTCCAAAGCTTTTTTGTTTATAGTCTGAAAAGATAAGCGGCTGCATAAATTTTTATTAAAGGAGGCGGGAATGTGCTGGAGCAGATACAAAAAAAATGCAGTGATTTTTTAGATTTGCCGCGTGATATATTTCTGGATTTGCCGCGTGTTACGGTATTAGGCAATGTTCAAGCTGTGATTGAAAATCATCGGGGAATCATTGAATATTCCCCCGGTATCATCCGCCTGAGCAGTAATAAAGGAGAAATTGTAATTAAGGGCTCTGAACTTTTAATTGAATCTATTTTGCCGGAGGAAATTACTGTTATGGGGAAGATCGATAATATAACTTTCCCAGGCTAGGAGGATTTATGAGTGCGTGGAATTATCTAAAGGGATATGTTATAATACAGGTTGAAGGAGATAATCTGGAAAAGCTGCTTAACCTTACCACAGGTGCTGATTTGGCTCTCTGGGACATTAAAAGACAGGATGCTTGTCTGAGGGCTAAAATTACGACTGAGAGCTTAAAAAAGCTGCGCCCTTTAGTAAAAAAAACTAATTGTACGGTTAAGGTTTTAAGAAAATCGGGTTTTCCTTTTATTGTTTATCGAATCAGCAGAAGACAGGGCTTGATTGCTGCTGTAATTTTTTTTCTGGGCTTGTTGTATCTCTTGTCTTCATTTGTCTGGTTTATTGATATTCAGGGCAACGAGAAGCTACCTTTATCCGAAGTAAAAAAACTGCTCCGCCTGAATGGCGTATACTGCGGGCGTTTAAAATCGCAGATTAATTTAGAGCAGGCAGAAGATGCTTTGCTGCTGCATTTCCCTACTTTAGCCTGGGCTGATGTCAATTGTCATGGAACTAAGGTGGAGGTGCGTTTAAAGGAAAATACGGTTTTAGTGCGGGCGGATAAAGCAGTTCCCTGTATTGTTGCAGCGAGAGATGGTTTGATTACTCAGCTTTTAGTGATCAATGGCCGGGCTGTAGCGGCAGAAGGTGATACAGTAAAAAAAGGTCAGCTTTTGATCTCCGGTCTGAAAGATGAAAAGCTGGGCAGTACAGCAGCTGAAGGCAAGGTAAAGGCCAGAGTCTGGTCAGATGTTTATCTGGAGGGATATACCAGGCAGGTTAGAAGGGTAAGAACGGGACAAGTAAAAAAATCACTATGGTTAAAAATAGGAGATAAGAATTATCTTCTTCGCGGCCGGGCAAAATCTCCTTATCTGAAATATGAAGAGGAGAAAAGGTATTATTATTTGCCCGAAAAATGGGCTTTTGGCTGGCTGCATATTAAATATTATGAAATTAAGGAAGAATATGAGGAAAGGTCTCTGGCTGAATTAAGAGAATTTTTAACCGCTAAGGCTCTGGAGCTGGTTAAAAAGCAATTAGGGCGTAAAGCCGAAATCATCAGCAAAAGTGTGGCTGTAATTGATGATTCAGCGAGAATACCGGGGCTTTTACGGGTTAAGGTGACGATAGAAGCGATTGAGGACATAGCAAAATCAGAAAATTTGATTTTTGCCCAGCGAAAGGAGTCGGGGAAAAAAGAGTGAAATGGCAGATTACAGTAGAAAATGAAGATTTATTTTGGCAATTATTAGGCAAAAATGATGAATATCTCAAGTTATTAAACGATGAGCTTCTTTGCCGGGTAGTGGCCCGCGGTCAGGAGATCATGTTTGACGGTGAAGAGGCTGGCTGTGCTCACAGCGTGGTGCAGACAGCTTTAAATGCTCTGGAGAAGGGGCGTAATCTTACGGCTCAGGAGTTTAAATATCTGATCTATATGGCTAAAACGGGGAAGGATCTGACTAAAGCTCCCATTTTAGCTGAGGTGCTGATTACTCCCCGGGGCAAAAGGATCCAGGGCAAGACCTTAGGCCAGCAGGAGTATCTGCGCATCTTGCAGGAGAGAGATATAGTTTTTGGTTTGGGACCGGCCGGCACAGGCAAGACCTATTTAGCTGTAGCAGTAGCTGTTCTGGCTTTAAAAAATAAGCTGGTCTCCCGTCTTATTTTAACTCGTCCGGCAGTTGAGGCCGGGGAGAAGCTGGGTTTTCTGCCGGGTGATATGCAGGAAAAGGTAGACCCCTATCTCCGCCCTTTATATGATGCCTTGTATGAATTTTTGGGGGAAGAAACCTTCCAAAAATATATGGAAAAGGGCATTATTGAGGTAGCTCCCTTGGCGTTTATGCGGGGCCGAACCTTAGATGATGCTTATATAATTTTAGATGAAGCGCAGAATACGACTCCTGAACAGATCAAAATGTTTCTTACCCGTTTGGGGTTTGGCTCTAAGATGGTCATTACAGGGGACTTGACGCAGATAGATCTGCCGATCAACCGGAAGTCGGGTTTGCAGGTAGTGCAGGATATTTTAAAGGATATTCCGGGCATAGAATTTGTCTATTTAACTGACCAGGATGTGGTAAGGCATGATCTGGTACAGAAAATTATTGATGCTTATCAGAAATATGATGAAGAGCAGCAGGGATAGGAAGTGAACTGATGTTGGATTATAAAAGGATACAGCAGAGCTTGAATTTATGGCGGGAGCATATTCGGTTTCACCTGAAAAAATGGCATTACATTATGTTTGCTATGCTGCTGGTCTTTTTAACTGCTTTATTGGCCTTTGATTTTCTTTCAGCGAAGTTTTCTCTGTCAGTAGGACAGATAGCGCCGCGTGATATGATAGCACCGCGCACGATTGAGTTTGTTGATCGTTATAAGACGAAAAAGCTGGAAGACATGGCTATGGAAAGCGTGGAAAAAATTTATGATTTTAAGCCGGAGGCTGTTAATCAGGTACGGCATGATATTCATATAGTGTACAGTGCCTTTTTAGAGGTCAAGAATAAAAATTTAACTGAAAAAGAACAGCTGCTTGAATTAGAGAAGAAAATACCGCTTAAGCTGTCTGAGGACAGTATGCGTGTTGGGCTGAAGCTGACGAATGAACGTCTTTTGGAGCTGGAAAGAGTCAGCCGCAGCATTAACGAAAATATTATTGATGCCGGTTTAAAGCAGGAGAAGCTGGAGGATGGGCGTAAGAAGGCGGCGGCTGAGGTTGATATGCTTGCTTTTCCTTTAGCTCAGAAGAAGCTGTTGGTTGAGGTTACTCAGGGGACTTTAATGCCTAACTTTATAGTTAATGAGCTTAAGACCGTAAAGAAAAAGGAAGAGGCCAAGCAGTCTGTGCAGCCGGTTGAAACAGTTATTCCCAAGGGACTGGTTATTGTCCGCAAGGGGGATCAGATCACGCAGGAGCATATCAATCTTTTAGAAGCTCTGGGGCTGCAAAGAACGAGAGTCAGCTATCAGACTATTTTGGGTGTGGGGATACTCAATTTGCTGCTGCTGATTTTTCTGCTCGTTTATTTGATCCGTTATACACCTGATATTCTTTTGAAAAAAAATAAGCTGTCTCTGCTTTTGCTTTTGCTTGCCGGGACGACCTTTATCAATAAGCTGATGAATGCTAATGGGATAAACAATTTTGGCACCGGAGTAGGAATTGTGGCTGCCGGAAGTATGCTGACCGCGATTTTGCTTAATCAGCGTCTGGCGATTATGATAAGCGCTCTTTTGGCTTTTTATATGGGGCTGATGCATTCCAATGATGTCGGAGTTTTTCTGATGGCCTTTTCAGGCGGCCTGACTGGAATCTACAGTATTTCCCGGCTTAGTCAGCGGGATGACCTGATGAAGTCCTGTCTGAGGATAAGCGCGGTCAATGTGTTGACTATCCTGACGATCGGCTTGATTTATAATAAAACCTGGGAAGAGATAGGGCTTGGCTTTATTTGGGGGATAAGCTACGGTATTTTGTCTACGGTACTGACGATAGGCATTCTGCCGTTTTTGGAAAATACCTTTGGGATTACGACTTCCTGGACCTTATTGGAGCTGGCTAATCCTAATGAGCCTCTGCTGAGAAGACTGATGATGGAGGCACCGGGAACCTATCAGCACAGTGTAATAGTTGCTAACCTGGCTGAGGCTGCTGCGGAGCGGATTAAAGCCGATGCTTTGCTGGTGCGGGTAGGAGCTTATTATCATGATATAGGGAAGCTTAACCGGCCTTGCTTTTTTATTGAAAATCAGTTCAGTGAGGACAATCCGCATGACAATATTTCACCGGGTTTAAGTGCGATGATCATAATTTCCCATGTCAAGGATGGAATTTTGACTGCCAGGGAGCATCATCTGCCGGAGATTGTGCGGGATATTATTCCGCAGCACCATGGGACTACTCTGGTCAGCTATTTTTATCATAAAGCGGCTGAGCAGGATGGCTCTGCTGAGGAAAGTGATTTTCGCTATCCCGGCCCTAAACCGCAGACCAGAGAGGCGGCTGTGGTTATGATGGCGGATTCGGTAGAAGCTGCTGTCAGATCTCTGCCTAAGCTGACTCCGGAAAAAATGGAATCAATGGTTAAAAAAATTGTGAGTGATAAGCTGCACAGCGGGCAGTTGGATGAATGTGCTCTGACTTTCCGGGATTTAGATATCATCACTAACGCTTTTATTCATGTTTTGGGCGGTATCTTTCATTCGCGGATTGAGTATCCTGAAATTGAGAAAGAGGTTGAGAAAAGCTGATGGAAATTTGTATCAATGATTTGCAGGACAAAATAAAGGTTGAGGAAGAGCTTTTTAAGCTGCTGGAAAGGGTGGCTTTAAAAGCTTTGGCTGAACAGGGGGCAGGCCAGCGGGATGGAGAGATAAGTCTGGCTTTTGTTGACAATGCTTATATTCATGAATTGAATAAAAACTATCGGGATAAGGACAAGCCTACTGATGTGCTTTCTTTTCCCATGGATGATATTAACAATGAACAGCCTTATGTGCTTTTGGGCGATATTATTATTTCTTTGGAGAAGGCTAATGAGCAGGCAGAGGAATACGGTCATTCCTTTGAACGGGAGATGGCTTTTCTTACTGTACATGGTGTGCTGCATCTTTTAGGACATGATCATGAAGGGGAAGAGGAAAGAGAATGGATGGAAAAAGAACAGAGAAGAGTGCTGGAGCTCCTGGGCATAAGCAGAGAGTATTAAAAAATAAAAAAATATCCGACAGCTTTAATAATGCCTTTGAAGGACTGCTGCATGCCTTTGCCAATGAGAAGAATATCCGTTTTCATCTGTTTACCGCGGTGCTGGCTCTTTTGCTCAGTTTGTTTTATCCTTTGACTAAGGTTGAGCTGATGATTTTGTTTTTATCGATTACTCTGGTCATTATGGCGGAAATGTTTAATACCGCAGTTGAGACGGTAGTTGATGCTTTTGTGGACTATTATCATCCTCTGGCTAAGGTAGCCAAGGATGTAGCGGCCGGGGCGGTGCTTTTGTCTGCTCTGAATGCGGTGGTGGTCGGTTATCTTTTGTTTTTTGACCGGGCTCAGACTGTGCCGCTTACCGTTTGGGAAAGACTGCAGTCCTCCTCCCATCATCTGACGGCTTTTGTATTGATTTTAGTTTTGGCTCTGGTGGTTTTTGTTAAGGTTCTGTACCTTGACCGGACTAAAAAAATCAGCCTGCAGGGAGGCATGCCGAGCGGTCATACGGCTCTTAGCTTTGCGGCAGCTACTGCTATTGGCCTTATCAGCCGGGAGTTTTTTGTGGCAGCTCTTTCCTTCCTTTTAGCTCTTTTAGTCGGACAGAGCAGAATAGAGGGTAAGATTCACACCTTTTGGGAGGTTGTGATTGGAGCTGTGCTGGGGATCATTGTTACGATTTTGATTTTTCAGGTGTTCAGGTAAGGAGGAAATAAAATGCAGGATTTATTAAAAAGTGCGCTTGAAGCACGGGAAAAGGCCTATGTGCCTTACTCGCATTTTGCTGTCGGTGCGGCTCTTCGGACTGCGGAAGGGAAGATTTACACCGGAAGCAATATTGAGAATGCTTCCTATGGCTTGACTGTATGTGCCGAAAGGGTAGCATTGTTTAAGGCTGTTTCTGAGGGAGAAAGAAATTTTGCGGCTTTAGCGGTAGTAGCTGATACGCCTGATGTTTGTTCGCCCTGCGGTGCCTGCCGTCAGGTTTTGGCGGAGTTTGGTCCGGAGCTGAAGGTTGTGATGGCTAATGTGCAGGGAAAAATGGTCGTTAAGGATATTCAGGAGCTGCTTCCGGGCTTTTTTAAATCTGAAGATATGTTAAAGAGAGAGGTTTAGTTTAATGCAAGAAGGATATAAATCAGGCTTTGTGGCGATTTTAGGGCGGCCTAATGTGGGAAAATCAACCTTGCTGAACAGATTGGTTGGGCAGAAGGTGGCAATCATGTCGGACAAGCCTCAGACTACCAGAAATAAGATTCAGGCGGTCATTACCCGTCCTGATGCGCAAATAGTTTTGCTCGATACTCCGGGAGTACACAAACCAAAGCATAAATTGGGTTCTTTTATGCTGAGTGAGGTGCAGCGGGCTTTGGAGGAGGTCGATGCTGTTCTTCTCGTTTTAGATGCAACGGAAAAAATCGGAGCAGGTGATCGTTATGTGGTTGAGCAGCTGAGCAAAATCAATACCCCGGTTTTTCTTTTGCTGAACAAGGTCGATCTGCTTAAAAAAGAGAAATTACCGGATATTATCAGGCAGGCAGGAGAGCTTGGCGACTTTACGGAGATTCTGCCGCTGGCGGCTAAGACAGGGCTGAATGTAGAGCTTTTAGTTGATAAAATTGTGGAAAAATTACCTTACGGACCGCAGTATTATCCTGAGGATATGGTTACTGACCAGCCGGAAAGGCTGATTATCGGTGAGATGGTGCGGGAAAAGGCTCTGCACCTTACGCGGGATGAGGTTCCTCATGCCATTGCTGTTGAGGTAGAGGAGGTTACTAAACGTCCTAATAAGGATTTAGTTTATGTACAGGCTGTTATTTATGTGGAGCGTGACTCGCAGAAGGGAATTATTGTGGGCAAAAACGGCAGTATGTTAAAAAAAATCGGCCGTTTGGCCAGGGAAGATATTGAAAAATTACTGGGCAATAGGATCTATCTTGACCTTTGGGTAAAGGTTAAGGATGACTGGCGGAACCGGGACGGCTGTTTAAAGTCATTGGGTTATGATGAATAGAACCTTCGGCTTGCGGAAAATCTAATCTTAACAAGCTGAAAGGGATGAGGCTGATGTCTAGTCAGGACATTTTTTGGCAGATATTTCAGGATACAGGCTGCATTGAGGCATATCTGATGTATCGTGAAATTGAGGGGGCAGCACAGGCATTAGCAGAGGAAGAGAGTGAAGAGTAGTTTATGGGCTTAGTTGAGTATGAAGGGATTATTTTGCGGGGGCAGGACTATGATGAAGCGCACCGTATTTTGCGGGTCTATACCTGGAATAAAGGGAAAATTTCAGTTTTGGCTAAAGGGGTAAAAAAAACTAAAAGCCGTTTAACGGCTCTCTGCCAGCTTTTTTCCTATGGCCGTTTTCTTTTTTATAAGGGCCGGAATTTTTATACCCTGTCGCAGGGTGAGATTTTGCGTTCGCATCATAAGCTGAGAGAAGATTTGGAGCTGTTTGCCTATGCCAGCTATTTCTGTGAATTGGTCGATTTGGCCGTAGAAGAGGAAGACGCTAATAATCTCCTTTTTTCTTTGCTGCTGCAGGGCTTTGTTTTACTTAATTACGGCAAAAATATTTTTTTGGCAGCCCGTTACTTTGAATTTAGATTATTGGTTTTTCTGGGCTATCGTCCTAATTGGGAAAAGGCTGATCTTTCTTTGGAGGCCAAAGCCTTTTGTAAAAGGTTTTTGCTCAATGAGGGCTGGCGGATTCAGAATCTGAAGCCATCTCCTGCGGCGAGTAAGGAGCTGGCAGCTTATTTTAGGGATCTGCTTTCCCAGGTATTAGTTCGTTCTCCAAAATCACTTGCTTTTTTAGAACAATTTAAACATTAAGGGAGTGGGATTGATGAATGAAGAAAACAAAGGTTTTACCCTGGTTAATGATGATGAAGCCGGAAGGCAGCTGCAAACGGCAGGCAGAAATAAATCAAAGAGGATTAAAGAGGAATTTACGGTCAAGGGCAGTGAGCTCCTGGATAAAATTAAGGAGATCATTCAGATGGGCAATGCGACCAGAATTAAGGTAAAAAAAGGAGAAAAATATCTTTTGGATATTCCGGTGACTGTCGGTGCGGTCGGAGTGGTGCTGGCTCCGTTTGTCAGTGCTCTTGGAGTAATTGCTGCTTTAGTAGGTCACTGCTCCTTGGAAATAGACAGAAGGGAAGATTAGTTGACAAGCTTTCCTGCTTTTGATATGATGAAAGCAATTAAATATTCAGCTGTGAACAGGAGGAGTAGGCAGATTTTTTCAAACAGCGAGTCGGGGGCAGTGTAAGCCCGGCTGAATGGTTTGCTGAACGGCGCTTGGGAGCTGAAGAAATGAAGTGGGATTTTTTAATCCAAGCAGGGTGGAACCGCGGGAGTATGCTCTCGTCCCTGGCAGTTTACTGCCGGAGACGGGAGCTTTTTTATGAAAAAAAGGAGGAAAAAAATGAATTTTCAAGATTTGATTTTAACGTTACAGAACTTTTGGGCAGAGCAAAAGTGTATTATTGCTCAGCCGTATGATGTGGAAAAGGGTGCGGGCACAATGAATCCGGCGACCTTTTTGCGCTCTTTGGGTCCTGAGCCATGGAATGTGGCTTATGTTGAGCCTTCACGCCGTCCGACTGACGGACGCTATGGAGAAAATCCCAATCGTTTGCAGCATTATTATCAATATCAGGTGATTATGAAGCCTTCTCCTGACAACATTCAGGAGCTTTATCTGGAGAGCTTGAAGAGAATAGGCATTGATCCGAATCAGCATGATATTCGTTTTGTGGAGGATAACTGGGAGTCGCCTACCTTGGGAGCCTGGGGGCTTGGCTGGGAGGTTTGGCTTGACGGCATGGAGGTAACTCAGTTTACTTATTTCCAGCAGGTGGGCGGAATCGATGTTAAGCCGGTTGCGGTAGAAGTTACTTATGGCTTGGAACGTTTAGCTATGTTTATCCAAAAGGTAGACAGTGTTTTTGATTTGGAATGGGTCAACGGCATTACTTATGGTCAGGTACATCATCAGGGAGAAGTAGAGCATTCACATTATAATTTTGAAATTGCTGATATTGATTTACTGTTCCATTTCTTTGATTCTTATGAAAAGGAAGCCTATGCTGTTTTAGACCGGGGCTTTGTGCTGCCGGCTTATGATTATGTTTTGAAATGCTCTCATACCTTTAATCTGCTTGATGCCAGAGGGGCAATCAGTGTAACGGAAAGAACGAGCTTTATTACCCGGGTAAGAAATATGGCCAGACGCTGTGCCAAAGCATATCTTGAGCAGAGAGAAAAATTGGGTTATCCTTTATTGGCTAAAGAAGGAGGAAAAAAATAATGGCAAAAGAGAATTTGATTTTAGAAGTTGGTTTGGAAGAAGTACCGGCCCATTTTATGCCTCCGGCACTATCTCAGCTAAAGGAATTAACCGAAGCTAAGCTGGCAGAAGAGCGTTTGACCTTTGACAGTGTAAAAACCTATGGTACGCCGAGAAGAATCGTTTTAATTGTTGAAGGAATGTCTGACAAGCAGGGAGATCTGGCTAAAGAAGTCAGAGGACCGGCTAAAAAGGCGGCTTATGATGAAAGCGGCAAGCCGAGCAAGGCTTTGCAGGGCTTTATGCGCAGTCAGGGCGTAACTGAGGAGGCGCTTGAGGTTCGTCAGGCAGGCAATGCGGAATATATCTTTGCCAAGGTGGAGGAAAAGGGAGCAGAAACAAAGGCTATCCTGCCTGATCTGCTGCCCGGACTGCTTACAGCTATTAACTGGCCGAAAAATATGCGCTGGGCTGACTGTGAGCTGCGGTTTGTCCGTCCGATAAAGTGGATTTTAGCTCTGTATGCCGGACAAACCGTGCCGTTTGAGCTGGCCGGAGTAAAATCAGGCAATACGACCCTGGGACACCGCTTTTTAAGCCAGGGAGAGCTGACTGTAAAGGACATAGCTGATTATAAAAGCAAGCTGGCTGAAAACTATGTAGTAGTAGACCAAAATGAACGGGAAAAAATGATTGTCGAGGATATCAAGCGGGTGGCTAAGGAGCAGAATGGCGAGGTTATAATTGATGAAGAGCTTCTGACCGAGGTCGTTTATCTGGTAGAGTATCCTACCGCCTTGTACGGCTCCTTCAGCGAGGACTATCTGGTTCTGCCGCCTGAGGTTTTAATTACCAGCATGAAAGAGCATCAGCGGTATTTTCCGGTAGTCAAGGCTGACGGTAAATTGCTGAATGGCTTTATTACAGTAAGAAACGGTACAGATGCTTATCTTGATTTAGTGCGGGAAGGAAATGAACGGGTTCTTCGGGCCCGTCTGGCTGACGCTATTTTCTTCTATGAGGAAGACCAAAAGGTAAAACTGGAAGCAGAGGTGCCAAAACTGAAAAGTCTGTTGTTCCAGGAAGGAATGGGCAGTGTTTATGATAAGACAGAAAGATTAGTTAAGCTGGTCGAAAAGCTGGGTCAGGAGATAGGCAGAAGCGAAGAAGAGCTGACAGCGGCTAAAAGAGCAGCTTATCTGGCTAAGGCCGACCTGGTAACTAATATGGTTAAAGAGTTTACTGAGCTTCAGGGAGTTATGGGACAGGAATATGCCCGTCTTTCAGGAGAGACAGCTGAAGTGGCTAAGGGAATTTTTGAGCATTATCTGCCTCGCTTTGCCGGGGATGAACTGCCTGAAACCATCGTTGGCCGTTTAGTTGGTTTAGCTGATAAAATCGATACCCTGGCAGCCTGCTTTGCTCTGAATCTGATTCCGACCGGTTCGCAGGACCCGTATGCGCTTCGCCGTCAGGCTAACGGAATTGTTTATATTTTGCTGAATTCCGGCTTGCGTCTTACTTTAACTGACCTTATTGATGCGGCTTTAAGCTTTATACCGGAAGACAATATGAAGCTTACTAAGGCTGAAACCAAGAAAGAGCTGCTGGAATTTTTCAGACAGAGATTAAAGAATTTCTTCATGGATAA
>JBJDXG010000191.1:0-3300 GCA_051866555.1 bacterium
CTCAGAAGCACTGCCATAATTCCAGTTCAAATCCATCTTATTAGCCAGCAGCTGTACTATCTGCCAGTCAGGCTTAGCTTCTCCAGGAGGATTTACCGCTGCTCTTACCCTTTGAACAAAACGCTCTGTATTAGTAAATGTTCCGTCCTTTTCCGCAAAAGCTGCACCCGGCAGAACAACATCAGCAAATTCTGCTGTATCAGTTAAGAAGATATCCTGAACAACTAAAAATTCTAATTTTTCTAAAGCCTCTTTAACATGATTAGCATTAGCATCAGCTATAACAGGATTTTCTCCCATGATATACATAGCCTTTATTTCGCCATGTGCTGCTGCATCCATCATTTCCAGAATAGTTTTTCCGACCTCATTTGGAATCTCACTGCCCCAAATGCCAGCTATTCTTGCATTGTCTTCCGCACTGGTTACAGGCTTATAGCCAGGCAGTACATTCGGCAAAGCTCCCATATCGCAGGAACCCTGAACATTATTTTGTCCGCGAAGAGCATTTACCCCAACGCTTTCCTTTCCGATATTTCCTGTAACCATAGCTAGGTTAGCAGTTCCAAATACATTGTTTACCCCAGAAGTAAACTGAGTTATTCCCATAGCATAAAGAATGCTGGCTGTTTCAGCTTCGCCATAAATATGCGCTGCCTTTTCAATCAGTTCAGCCGATACCCCTGTAATATCAGCAACATAATCAGGTGTATATTTCTTTATTACAGCTTCCCATTCTTCAAAATTTTCACAGTATTTTTCCACAAATTCCTTATCCATCAGTCCGTCTCTGACAATAACGTGAGCTAAACCATTAAGCAGAGCCACATTTGTTCCCGGCTTCAGCGGCAGCCAGATAGTTGCATAGTCAACTAAATCTATTCTGCGCGGATCAGCAACAATCAGCTTAGCACCGTTTCTAACCGCTTCTTTGATTCTATAACCGATAACCGGATGAGTTTCACTGGTATTAGCTCCTATCAGCAGCATAGCCTTAGTATTTACCAGCTCATTAATAGAGTTAGTCATCGCACCGCTGCCAAAGGCTGTAGCTAAGCCTGACACTGTTGAGCTGTGACACAAACGGGCACAATGGTCAATATTAGGAGTTTGCAGACCAGTTCTTATGAATTTTTGGAAAACATAGTTATCTTCATTCGTACATTTCGCTGATGATAAAGAGCCAAAAGACTTCGCACCATACTTCGCCTTAATTTCTTTAAATTTAGCTGTTACTAAATCCAAAGCTTCATCCCAGGTTGCCGGAACAAATTGTCCGTCCTTCTTGATTAAAGGAGTCTTCAAACGGTCAGGTGAATTAACATAGGTCCAGCCAAATTGACCTTTAACGCAAAGATGTCCTTTATTCGGACCGCTTGTATCTCTCTTAATACCAAAAATCTTTCCGTCCTTCACCTTGAATTGGAATTGACAGCCTACACCGCAGTACGGACAGGTAGTCTTTACATATTTTACACTTGAGTCAACTCTGGTTCCCATTTGATTCTTGTCAATCAAAGCTCCTACCGGACAAACATTCACACACATACCGCATCTGGTGCAGCATTGCAGAGAATTAGAACAGTCCCCACAGCTGTCAAATTTGTTGTCCTTTACATTGCATATACTTCCGCGGGCAATAACCTTGGCATTTTCTCCGCTGCCAATAAGCTGATAGCAGGCAGCTCCGTTTACCTCACTGCAGATTTTAACGCATTTTCCGCAGGCTATACACTTATTATAGTCGCGAATAAAAAAGCCATTGTTGTCTTGGATTTCTAAATACTGTTTACGATGACTTAAAGGATTTTGCGGTTTATCATCTTCTCCGGCTGTTACCTGATACCTGTAGCAGTATTCCTGCAGCAGGCATTCGCCGTTTTTCTCACAAGTCAGACAAACCAAATCATGCTTAGCTAAAATCTTTCTCAATACCGCCTTGCGGGCCTCCACTACGCGCTCAGTTTCTGTCCAGACTTGCATTCCATCTCTTACCAGAGCAGCACAAGCCTTAACTAAGTCCTTAATTCCTTCTACCTCTACCACGCACATACCGCAGTTTCCTGACACTGACAAACCTTCTTCATAGCAAAAATGCGGAATCATATCCGGCACAACCTGAATAATCGTCTGTCCTGCCTTTGCTTCATACTCCTGTCCATTAATCATTACTTTAATCTTGTTACCCAATAACAAAACCTCCCTTAATAAAATTTATATACTAAATTTCCTTTCCAAAAGGGAGGCATAAGCGTTTCCCCTTATACCCTATCGTCTTTAACGCCATGATTTCTTTTAGGCAGAAAAAGATCGGAAATTAGATAACTTCGATTATTTTATTACTCGCTCTTTATGAGTATAAATATTCATTTTTGCCCCGCGGACAAAGCCAATCAGAGTAATATTCAATTGATCAGCAAATTCGACAGCCAAGCTGGTAGGGGCTGCTTTAGATACGATTATGGCTATCTGCAATTTAGCTGCCTTCAGCAGCATTTCAGAAGAAATTCTTCCGGTAGCCATTAATATCTTATCTTCGGTAGCAATATCATTCAGCAAACAGTGGCCGATTACCCGATCAACCGCATTATGTCTGGCTACATCCTCTTTAACGATTATAATTTCATCAGGCGTACATACTGAAACCATATGAACTGCACCGGTAGCTTTAAAAATAGCCGAAGATTTTAAGGTTTGCCGCATTAAAGCATGTATCGCTTCCCTGGTAATCTTCAAATCGCTGTGCAGCTTATGACACCTGAGCATATCAGCAGAGGTTAAAAACAAATTATTTTTTCCGCAGCCGGTTGGTATAATCCTCTTTTTATATAATTTTTCTCCAATAGTATTCTGCTTTTTAGTTACGCCATAAGCCACTCCCTTTTTTTTATCTATCTGCAAATCCAGAAGATCATCCCTGGTTTTGATTAAGCCTTCTGCATAAAAAAAGCCATAAATCAATTCCTCTAAATCATTGGGAGTACAAAGCAGAGTTACTAATTCCTGCTCATTTAAAAATATAGTCAGAGGATATTCCTCAACAATTTCATCATCTAAGGTTACTTCTTCATCCTCATAAAGCCTGACAATCCTTTTGGTTAAAACCCCATCAAGCATTTGATTTCCCCGCTTCCATTTACAAAACATCAAGAACAGTATTTACATTATAAAAACATTCTAACTTGGGACTGAATCTAATTATCTCTTCTCTTTTCAGCAAATTTAATTTTAATTTCGGCAAAATGCACTGCAGCTTTAAAGCTTCCTGCTGCAGCTCTTTATCGATTACAGTTAAACAGC
>JBJDXG010000192.1:0-14318 GCA_051866555.1 bacterium
TGTCTGCTTTCAGCCGCAAAATCAGATATATAATCCTTCACCGGCTTTATGCCCAGATTAGCCCAGCAGGAGCTTTGGTCAATCAACAGTCTCGCCTGAGTAGTATGAATATTCAGTAATGGTCCATGCAAAATCATCACCTGCTAACTAAGAAAATCTACCAAACTGGTCTGCAGAATCTTGGCCGCAACCGATAAAGAAGCCTGCTGCGTAGTCTGCGCTTTAGTCAGCTCAGTAATCGCCTGAGGAAAATCAGTATCATAGACGCTGGATAATAACTCAGTATAATTAAGCTCCAAATAGCCTAATCTGTCCTGAACCATCTCAAAACGATTAGTAAGCGAACCATTTTCCGAACGATTCGCTATCACAGTATTTAAAGCCGAATTAATATTCGTAATGCAGTCCGGCAGCTTAAGTGTATCATCATTCTTTAAAGCAGTGCTGAACTCACTCAGAGCCTTCAGGCAGGTTCCAAACGGTTCTTCACCAAAACGATTGATTTCCATTTCCACTCCCTGACCTAGTACCAGACTGATTTTTTCTGTATTGCCGTTATAAGTATAATTAGTTCTCGTGCCATCATCAGCAAACGGTTTAGTTTGGGTAGTCGTACCGCCGAAGATATATCTACCGTCCAAATTGGCGTTGCCGTACTCTATAACCTGGTCATACAGAGTATCTATTTCATCAGCTATAGCCTGACGATCAGCATAATTTGTCGTAGCAGTCGAGTTAGCCTTCACCGCCAGCTCACGCGCTCTCTGCATCACCGAGTCAAGAGAAGACAAGGCCGTTTCTGTCGCATCAGTCCAAGACAAGGCATAATCAGAATTAGTTCTATATTGGTCATTTTTTTCCAGGCTGGTCGTCAATCTTAAGGTCTTGCCGGCTCCCACCGGATCATCAGAAGGCTTGTGGATCTTTACCGTACTGGAAATGTCATTCTGTAAATTAGACATTCTGTTGCTGATATTGTTCAGATTATACAAGACATTTCTGGACATCATGCCGTAAGTAGTTCTTATCGCCATTCCTTTTCCTCCTTTTATGCGCCCATACCAAGTATGGTCTGCAGCATTTCATCAAGCGCTGTAATTATTCTGGCTGCCGAAGAATAAGTTCTTTGATATTTTAACATATTAATCATTTCATCATCTTCATTGACCTCAGCTACCGAATCCCGAATATCAGAAATTCCGTTGAGCAAAACCAGTTTATTTTCCACCGTATCCGAAACCTTAAGGCTGGCACTTCCCAATTGTGCAATAGATGACTGGTAATAATCAGTTATAGTAGTATTTAAAGGCCCAATATTATATTTAGTTTCACTGACTTCCGCCATTTTCTTGGCTATTTCATTGTTAGCTTCTTTAACGGTATTGCCGTCAGCATCAACAAGTATCTTACTGCTGGAAGCAGCTATCTTGCTTACATCAGCACAAATATCCGGGTTGACCGTCATATATTTGGCATAATGCTTTCCTCCTACATTAACAGCAACATTAGTAGAAGTAAAATAGTCCTTGCCAAGATTACCGTTCAAATCATAGCCGGTAGTATGAACCGCATTGATCTCCTTCGCCAGCGTTCCGGCAAAATTATCCAACTGGTTTAAATAGTTGGGAATAATCTCGTCACGCACCTCAAAAAGCCCTTTGATTTCCCCTGATATAAGCGATACATCTGTTCCCAAATCAGACCAGATCAATTTATTGACATATCTGCCGTCAAACTCCGGATCAGCAGTTTTCACTACACTGATATCAGAGCAGGTAGTCGTAGAAACCGCCAGCTTGCCTCCGATATATACATTGACAGAACCGTCACTTAATTCTTCATACTGCATATTGACCATGCTGGATAATTCATCCAATAATAAATCACGGCTGTCCCGATAATCATTAGCATTCTGCCCGGTACATTCAACCTTAACAATACTTTTATTAAGCTCGCAGATTTTGGCCATAGTCGAATTAAGCTCAATTATCTTATTCTCAATCTCATCATCTGCTTCATCCCGTAATTTTTCTAATTGAGTAGCCACAGAATTAATTACCTCGGTCAGCTGCAGTGATTTCTCCTTTAAAGCTACCCTGGTCGAAGTATCCTCTGAACTGTTGGCTAAATCCTGCAGACTTTTCCAATACGCATCCAGATTAGCACTGATCGAAGTCTCCTTAGGCTCATTATAAATCAGCTCAATCTGATTATAATAGGTTTCTTTAGTAAGGAATTGATTATACACCGGATTTTCCTTTCTGTACTGCAGGTCAGCAAACTGGTCACGATAACGGACAATTTCCGAAACATTAACTCCGGTCCCCATCTGACCGGCTGAAATAGGATTTCTCAGACCCGGAACAGTATAAGGTGTATTAACTGACTGCAGTGCAGCCTGTCTGGAATAACCGGTTGTCCCTGAGTTAGCAATATTATGGTTAGTAGTATTTAAAGCGGTCTGACTGGTATTCAGACCGCTTCTCGCAACCTCAAAGCCGGCAAAAGTTGATAATGACATTCATATCCCCCCTATATTTCACAGCTGAAAAAAGAATTTTGGCGGCCGCTGGCATATTCCTGCCCTTTATCACCGTAAGAAGTTCGATTGCTGCCCATCAATAAATTCAAAGAAAAATCAACATACTGCAAGGATAAGCTCAGCAAAGAAGCATTATTTTCCACATATTTTTTTACTTCCCTGACTGTTTTTTTTAATTTAACAGTTACTGCATTATAATCCGCAATTAAATCAGGACTGAGCAATCGTCTTATATTATCTAAAGTTAATTCCTCCGCCGACATATTAAGCTTAACTGCAATCGCACTCACTAGTCTTAATCTGTCCTTCTCTAATCTATACGTTTCATTATATAAATCAGTCAAAAGCTTATTAACGTTCTCTAATTCAGCAGTCTGATTTTTCACAATATAATTCTGCTGTTTCTGTAAATATTCTAATATCTGGAGATATTTTTCATCCTGCAAAGCCAATATTTGTATCAGTTTTCTCCACGCCATGGTGTTATCTCCTATCCCTTAATATCCAGACCCAGACTCAACTTATTTACAATCTCTTCAGCGCTGATGTTATAGCTGCCGGTTTTAAGCTTATTCTGCACCTCTGCTACCCTGTCTTCCCGAATATCAGGCAGCTTGTTTAACTCCTGCATAGCTTTCTGAATAAGACTGCCTTTAGAAGAAAAGGTTGCCTCATCAACCCTGCTGATCTTTTCCATTTTAGGTGTGCGTTTTATCTTGAGGCTTTCACCATAAACCTCAGCTACCTTGTTAATATTATTGAGAGAAGTTACCACCTTCAGGCACCTCTTTTCTGTTTAGACTTTCACATTAATATTATCTGTAATTTTCTCAGATTTTTTACCGGCAAATATAAGGAAAAAAAGCCATTACAGAAGATATTCTCTTCCATAATAGCTTTTAAGCAGTTATTTATTTTTTTCAGCATAATTAAAAAATTTATCTCCATCATTAGATGTACTCTTAACCGGAATTTTCAGCTCAACAGCACAATCAGCACAAATCTTGCCCTGAGAAATAAGCTTGCCGCATATCGTACAGCGGTTCGGCGGCAGTGAGGATACATCAGCCAGCTCTATCCTGCCATCTCTTACATAACCAACTATTTTCTTTTCCGGAACTCCGGTATTCTCCACCACCTGGGTTAAGGTTGCTTTCGGATTATCCCAGAGAAATGATTTAACCGTTTCAAAATCCTCTTCTTCTTTTTGTATACAGCGAGGACATATTCTGTCACCATCGTTATATAAAAACAAATCCCCGCATATCTTACAGTTTTTCAGTTCCATTTTATCACCAACTTTCCAGCCGCTGCTTTACTATTTATTAATATAATATATTCTAGTCTGAAATAATTTTTCCTTTTGCCAAGGTTAAAATTTTTACTTCTTTTGCCCCGGAAAGAAGCAGCTCTCTTTTAGCTTCATTAACCGTAGCTCCGGTAGTCAGCACATCATCCAAAAGCACAAGCTTCCTTCCCCTGACCTCAAGCACAGTCTTAAAAGCACCGGCAACATTATGGAGACGCTGGTAACGGTTAAGCTTAGTCTGACTTACCGTTTCCTTTACCCTGATAAGCGCCGGATATACCCGGCAGTAGGTTATTTCACTTAAAGCCTCGGCCAAAACCGCCGTCTGATTATAACCTCTTTCTCTGATTTTATTTTCATGGAGAGGCAGGGGTACTATGAGGCCTGACAGCTCGCCGAATTTTTCTCTTACCAGCTGGGCTAAAGGATACGCCAAGTCCGTTTCTCCATGATATTTAAACCGCCGAATGACCTCCTGCATCAGGCCCTCATAGACAGCCAGACTGGTACTTTCCTGCGGCAAGAAATTTATTTTTCCCCGGCAAGAGGAGCAAATGCAGTCGGTCACTGCCCTTTGCCGACAAAAAGGACAGATTCTTTTTGCCGGTAAAAAGAATTCCAACAAGGCTGAACAAAAATTTTTCATATTTTTCTCCATTAAATCTCTTTTTAGGAAGGAATTTCATCATATTTTGGCGAATACAACTATAATTTATTGGCAAAGGAGTTTTAATCAATGATCAATATACTCGTAGCTGATGATTATCCTGCGGTTCGTCAAGTAATTTCTACTTATTTCGATTACCATTCCCGTTATGTAAAGGTAATAGCTCAAGCCGGTACAGGCAAGGAGGTTTTGGACCTGGTAGAAAATATCCGTCTCGATGCCATCTTGATCGATATACTGCTGCCGGAAATGAACGGTCTGGAAGTTATCCGTAAAATAAGGGAAACCAATTCTTATATTTTAATCATTGCTTTCAGCGGCGACAAATACTCCAACTATGAAGAAAAATCACTGGAAGCCGGTGCTGATTATTTTATCCCCAAACCATACGATCTCGTCGATTTGGAAGAAATGATTATTAAAGACCGTGATTACCAGCCTTCTTATAATGATTTCTACCTTATATAGCCCTTCTCTCTGGCCTCAAGATTAAATCCTTTAATCTCTCTTTCAGCCTCCCTCATCGCCCCCGAAACTCCTCCGGCAAAAAAGACGACTCGGCCAGAAGCCGTCTTTCTGCCTGCCCTGCCCGCCATCTGCACCAGAGAAGCAGTCGTAAACACCAGCTCCTGGTCAGCAAAAAGCACCGCCACATTTACTCCGGCCACGGTAACGCCCCGCTCCATAATAGTAGTCGTAACTAAAAACGCTGACCTTCCGGCGGTAAACCTTAATTTTTTAGCTTCCCTCTCCGGGTCGCTGCTCCAGGAAAAATCCACCCTCGCTCTGCCTAAAAGCTCCTGCAAAAGACGGCCATAGCTCTTAACCTGCTTAATAGAAGGCAGAAAGATAAAAGCCTGCTCCTTTCCTGCCAATAATTCATTGAGAAAGTTAAGCACCTGCTTCGGTACAGAGCTCTCAGAAAACCTGACCCGGCAGAATTCCGGCTCCGGCAGCGGATAGCCATGATGTCTGGCCGGTATCCGTATTCTGGGCAGCTTTAACAGCTCCTTCTCCGGTGTCGCCGTGAGATACACTATCTTGCTGCTGCCCGCCGCTCTTAAAACCGCCAGACGCAACATGGAATTTTCCCGATACGGATAAGCATCCGCCTCATCTAAAATCACTAAATCAAAATTGCAGTAAAACCGCAGAGCCTGATGGGTAGTCGCCACAGTCAGACTGCATTCCCGATACTCCTCCGGCGAACCGCCGTAAAGAACGCTGACAGCTAAACCGGGAAAGACTGCTTTCAGTCTTAAAGCCAATTCCTGCACTACATCACGGCGCGGTATGGCCAGAAGAACCCTGCCCCCTGATTTTATGACCGTAAAAATCAGCTGATAACAGACCTCTGTCTTGCCTGCCCCGCAGACTGCCCACAAAAGACAGGCTTTTTCCGCTCCGGCCCAAAAGCCTAAAAGCTCCTCACTGGCTGCCTGCTGGGGCTTAGTTAAGGTAAACTCCGGCTTAAAGCAAATATCCTGCTTCTCAGCCTTCCTTCTTACAGGCGCAAAAAACCAAACCTCCGAACAGGTGCGGCACTCGCCCATAGAGAGACAGGATAAGCAGTAAAAGCATGGCCTCTGAGGCAGAAAATGACACTTCCGGACAGCTAAATCAGAGCTGCCGCAGCGGCTGCACCTGCCGTTCTTAATCCCCGGCTCGACTAAGGCCCTTTGCCTTAAAGCAGGCACAACCTCATGAGCCTTAATTCCCTGCTTACTAAGCAGCCTTTTTACCTCACTGCCTAAAAGGCAGCGGCCGCCGAAAAAGCTGAGAAGCCTGTCAGCCTTAACCGACTTCTCCCGTTTGGCTTCAGGGCAATAATATTCCATAAGCCCCAGACGTTTAAGCTGAGTTAAGATGCGGTAATTTTTCTCCCGCTTTTTTTCCCAATAAAACAGTTTTTTCCCCGCCTCCAATTCCCGTACCAGAAACAGAGGCAGCGGTCTGGTCAGGTAAAATCCTTCCGACTCTATCCTGCTGTATTCGCACATTATAATCACCTATATTTTATTTCTCCATTTTTATCCTTTTATCCTGCTGTTTTACAAAAATTTCAAAGAGGAGGTTGTCCAAAGTAAAGCGAATTTATTTATAATCATGCTATTTATTTGGGGGGTGTCCTTGTGAGGAAATATCCATTAATACTTATTCTGCTGATTTTCTCCTGTCTGCTGCCATTAACAGCTTTTGCTGAGGAACAGTCAGGTCTGCAAAAAGCTATTGAGCAGTTAGCAGAGCAAGTAATTAACGATTCCAAAACCAGGATCTTGCAGGAGGTCGCTGATTCTATTCAGGTAACCTATGTCAACAGTCAGTACCCAAAAAATGCCGCAGCCGGTCAAACTGTTAATGTTGAGCTGACCGTTAAGAACACCAGCGGCAATGTCTGGAAAAAGGACGGCGTTCTGTCCACTTATTTCAGCTATGTCTGGACTGACCATGCCGGAAATGTTATTGCAGAAGCAGATGAAGGCTCTGTTTCCCTGCCTTATAATGTAGATAACGACCAGCTGGCGCAGCTTAAATTTGCCGCCGCCGCTCCGGAAAATTACACCGGATGGGCTAATCTGCAAATCAAGCTGGTTACCTTAAGCAGTCCCTTAGGACAGTTAGAAGGAATAGCGCCTTATAATATGAAAATAAAGATCACGAAGCCAGGCAGCGCTGAAACCACTCCGGCACCTGCACCGATCAAGACCGATACTGCCAAAGCTAACACTGCTGTAAAAACCGACACAGCTAAGACCGATACTGTTAAGTCTGCCGCAGGCAGCTATGTAATCTCCGGCCGCGGCTACGGTCATGGCATCGGACTTTCACAATGGGGAGCACGGGGCATGGCTTTACAGGGCTCTAATTATCAGGATATCCTGGCCCACTACTATCAGGGCAGCACAGTGCAGTCCAATACGCCGGAACGGCCTATCAGAGTAGCTGTGGCACTGAGCCAAAATACAGCTAAGGTAACTCCCGGGGCAGCATACCGGCTTATCGATTTAGTATCCAATGAAATTCTTGCCGAGGGTGAGGCCAATGATGAATGGAATTTCAGCACAGACGGAACGAAAATAAAAGCCGAGCTGAACAATACGACTTTCAGCAGCACCCAGTTTCTGCTGGAATCCGATAATCATTTAACTCTGAACAAGCAGAAAAAATATCATGAAGCATTCATCATCAGAACTAACAACCGGCAGACTATTGATGTAATCAATCAGCTTGATTTGGAAAATTATTTGCTGGGGGTAATTTCTAAAGAAATTCCTGCTTCTTTTCCGGAAGAAGCCATCAAAGCCCAGGCAGTAGCCAGCCGTTCCTATGCCCGCCACAGAATGAAGCAAAATGCGGCTAAAAGCTTTGATGTTTACCCATCAGAAATTTCTCAGGTTTATGCTGGAATAAACGGGGAAACAGCCGCAGGAACAGCGGCTGTCAATGCGACTAAATATCAGGTGGCCGCCTACAACGGAGAAATTATTGAGGCTTTATTCTTCTCCAATTCGGGAGGACACACTGAAAGCAATGAAAACGTCTGGAACTCAGCCCCTATCCCATATCTGCGCGGTGTTCCTGATGAATACAGCGGCTATCAGGCGGACCCTGTCAGCTCACGCTACGGTATCTGGTGGTCAAAAGACTATACCAGAGAACAGCTGAGTCAGCTCTTTAAGGTCGGCAATGTGCTGGATATTCAGGTGTCTGAAGCCTATCCTTCAGGCAGACCGGCAAAAATCAAGGTTACCGGTTCGGAAAATACAGCTTATTATACAGCCAATGAATTCCGCAAGCTCCTTGATCCTAACGGAAATATTTTCCGCTCCAGTTGGTTTATGATTGAAAAAAAATAATTGCAAAACTTTAATCTGTATAACTAAAATAATATGCTCCCTTTCAAAATATTAAGTAAAACAATAAAAATTACTTAATATTTGGAAGGGATATTATTTTATGACTAAAAAAATTTTTTCGTACAAAATTTTTTGTAAAAAAGACTTCCAAATCTCGAAAAAATTCACCAGTTAGAGTAAAATTAGCATAGACTTTTTTCATGAAACATGCTATTATAAAATTTAAAAAAGGTGATATTACAAAATGAATAAGTTATATATTTCAATGTATCATTACACAAGAGATCTTACACATAGTAGATATCCAAAAATTAAGGCGCTGGATAAACAATTATTTCGTCAACAAATTGAATATATGAAAAACAATTTTAATATTGTAACAATGGAACAGGTAATTAGTGCTGTTGAAGGAAAAGCAACATTACCAAAGAAAGCATTACTTTTAACTTTTGACGATGGATATATTGATAACTATACCTTTGCATTTCCTGTATTAGAGGAATATGGTATTCAAGGGTCTTTCTTTATTCCTGGAAAAACATTTACAACACATCAACTTTTGGATGTTAATAAAATTCATTATATTTTGGCAAGTGCTGATATCAAAAAGCTAGTTGTAGACCTAAAAGATAAAATGAATTATTATAGAGGTCAGGAATTTGATTATCCGTCTAATGATGAGTTATGGAATCAATATGCATTAAGCAGTAGATTTGATGATAAAGAAGTAGTTTTTGTAAAAAGGATTCTTCAAACTGTACTTCCAGAAAAATTAAGAAATCAAATTTCCAGTGATTTATTTAAAAAATATATGGAAATATCTGAAGAACAGCTTGCTTATGAACTTTATATGACCGATGAACAGATTCGTACTATGAAACGTCATGGTATGTTTATTGGTATTCATGGTTATGATCATTATTGGCTTGGAAATTTATCTCAAGAGCAAATGAAAGGAGATATTGATATGGCTCTTGAAATTCTGGATGAATTTATAGATAAAAACCATTGGGTTATGAACTATCCCTATGGTAATTACAACCCAAATGTTCTTGAATACATCAAAAGCAAAGGATGTTGTATTGGTCTTACAACAGAGGTAAGAGTGGCTGAAATCGGCAAGGATAATGCGCTGAAACTGCCAAGATTAGACTGTAATGACTTTCCACCTAAGAGTGAAAACTATAATAAATACTAAATTTAAGGAGAAGTAATATGTCTAGAGAAGAAATATTAAGTAAGATAAATGAAATATTTATGGATGCATTTGATAGAGAGAACCTCGTTATTGATTTTGACACAACAGCTGCTGATGTTGAGGGGTGGGATTCTCTTATGCAAATGAATTTAATTGAGATGATTGAGGATGAATTTAATATGCGTTTCAATATGGATGAAGTAATTGGTATGGAAAATGTTGGGGCAATGATCGACATTATTCTTTCTCGTATTTAAGGTGGAAAATATGAATCATTATACTTTTGATGAGATAGAAATAGGAACAAGGGCATCATTTGAAAAGATTCTTACTGATAATTATATGCAACTTTTTAAGGAATTATCCGGTGATGAGAATCCCATGCACACTGATACAGAGTACGCTAAAAGTAGGGGTTATCTAGATCGAATAGTTTATGGTATGCTTTTATCATCATTTTATTCGACTTTAGTGGGAATGTATTTACCTGGAGAGAAATGCTTGCTTAATAAGTGTGAAATTGACTATAAAAAGCCGGTTTATGTAGGTGATACTTTAACCATTACTGGAGAAGTAATTGATAAACGAGTTAGTACCCACAGAATAATGATTAAAGGAAAAATAATTAATCAGAAAGGAATTACAGTTAACACATCAAAAATTACTGTTAGCTTTACAGGTGATTATTAATGAAAAAAATCTATTTAATATTAGGAGCTTCATCTGATTTAGGAATTGCATTAATAAGAAGGATATGTAATACAGAAGATAAAAAAAATATATGGATAATTGCTCACTATAATAATTCTTGTGAAGAACTCAACATTATAAAAAAAGACTATTCCGATATTCAAATTAATTTACTGAAATCAGATTTGAGCAATATTGAAGAAACAAAAATTTTTATAAATAAAATTTATAATATGGAAGCAAAACCAACTCATATCGTTAATTTCTCAGCCATTCCATATCGATTTAACCGATTAAGTGAATTTGATAAAAACAGGATAGAAAAAGATATGAATATACAAGTTTACTCGCTAGCTTTGATATGCCAAGCTTTTATACCTGCTATGGTAGAAAATCAATTTGGAAAAATTGTAGTTATGCTTTCTGCTGCAACTAAGGGAATTCCACCTAAAAATACATCAGAATATACAACTGTAAAATATGCATTAATGGGATTAATTAAAAGCTTAGCATCTGATTATGGAAATTATGGAATAAATATTAATGCTGTTTCCCCAAATATGATTGAAACCAAATTTTTGAGAAATATCAGCAGAAAAATTAAAGAATATACAGCTGAAAAGAATCCAAAGCATAGAAATTTAAAAGCAAATGACGTTATACCTTTAATTCTTTTCTTACTTTCTGATGAAAGTCAATTCATGAATGGAACCAATATCAATTTGACTGGACTTCCAGATTAAAAGGAGAAAAAGTTATATGGAAAAATATATAATTAGATACGCTACAAAAGAAGATATTCCTGCCATTAAACAATTTATAGATATTAATTGGAAAAAAAATCATATTTTAGTTAGAGCAGAGGGATTGTTTGAATGGCAGTATATAAGTAATAAAATTGATTATGTTTTGGGTCTTGATCATAAAAATAATATTCAGGGAATGCTTGGATATATATCATATGATGATAAAGATGGCAGAGATATTGCCACATCTATGTGGAAAGCCAATCCCGGAACTGGTTTTCTTGGCATTAAGTTGCTAATATATGTTATGCAAAATGAAAAATATAGAACGCTATTTAGTCCTGGAATCAATATAAAAACATCTGGCGGGATATATAAAAGAATGAACATTTCTACTGGAAAAATGAATCAATGGTATAGATTAAGAAAACTTCCTGCTTATAAAATTGCAAAAATTAAGGAAACGGATATTCCCAAGATTGCATCTTTAAAACATGCTAAATGTGTTAAATATAACAGCTTTAAAGATTTTACAAATGATTTCAATCATGAAAAGTATGTTTTAAAAGTATCTGTTCCTTATAAAAGTTTAAATTATATAAAAAGAAGATACTTTGAACACCCATTTTATACTTATCTAATTTATGGAGCAAAAATTGAAGAAGAAACTCAAGCTGTAATTATATTAAGAGAACAAAAATACAATGATTCGAAAGTTATTAGATTTGTTGATTGTATCGGAAATATTAATACTTTAACATATGTAACAAACTTCTTAGATGAAATTTTGCAAAAAACCAAATCAGAGTATATTGATTTGTATGAAAAAGGAGTTCCTGAAAGTGTTTTAAGAAATGCTGGATGGACAAAAGTTAATGAAACAAAAAATATAATTCCAAATTATTTTTCTCCATATGAGCAATGTAATGTTGAGATAAATTATTGTACAACAGATGAAAATATTGTTCTATTTAGAGGAGATGGCGATCAAGATCGTCCAAACTAATGATTGGTGGTGCTGAAATGAATTGCTTTAATTATCCCCTAGATATAAAAACCTTATACCGTAAAAAAGCAAAACTCAAAAGAGAACTTTCAGAACAAAAAGGGTTGATAAAAAAGAAAATTGCAGTATTAGGTGGATCTACAACAAATGAAATTGTGGAACAGTTAAACAATTTTTTATTGAACTATGGTATATATCCTGAATTTTATCAATCCGAATATGGCCAATATTGGCAAGATGCAATGTTCGGAACAGATGAATTAAATTCGTTTGAGCCTGATATTATATATATACATACAAACTGGAGAAATATCGAACATTTCCCTGAAATATCTGATACAAAAGAAGCTATTAATATAATGTTTGAAAATGAAGTTAACCGCTTTCAATCTATGTGGAATAAACTAGAAGAAAAATTTCATTGTATAGTAATACAGAACAATTTTGATAGACCAAATTATAGACTTATGGGTAATAGAGATATCTGGGATTATAGAGGAAGATCTAATTATATTTCTAGACTGAATCAGGCTTTTTACAAATACGCACAAGAACATACTAATTTTTATATTAATGACTTGGATTATCTTGCACAAGATTATGGATTATCAAAATGGAATAACTCATTATATTGGCATATGTATAAATATGCCATGTGTATGGAAGCTATCCCTTATGTTGCCTTTAGCGTTGCTAATATTGTCAAATCTATTTATGGGAAAAACAAAAAAGTTCTAGTTCTTGACCTTGATAATACTTTATGGGGTGGAATTATTGGCGATGATGGAGTAGAAGGAATTAAAATAGGTCCTGAAGTTTCAAAAGGACAGGTATTCGCTGAATTTCAAAGTTATTGCAAAAATCTTAAAAATATTGGAGTAATTTTAGCAATTAATTCAAAAAATGAAATGAATAATGCTCTTGTTGGATTAAATCATCCAGATGGAATTTTGCGCCCTGAAGATTTTGTCGATATCAAGGCAAATTGGAATCCTAAAGATAGAAACTTACAAGAAATCGCAGATGAATTGACATTAGGTACTGATAGCTTTGTATTTGCAGATGATAATCCAGCAGAAAGAGAGATTGTTAACGCTCAGTTACCAGGAGTTTCTACTCCAATTATGGATGGAGCTGAAAACTATATAAAAGTATTAGACCACAGTGGATTTTTTGAAGTAACAACACTATCAGCTGAGGATTCGAAGAAAACAGAAATGTACCACGCAAAAGCAGAAGCTTCCAAAGCAGCAGCAAAATTTTCTGATTATGGAGAATATCTTGATAGCTTACAAATGACAGCAGTTATTGAAGATTTTAAGTCCATTTATATCCAGCGTATAGCACAACTTACCAATAAATCTAATCAATTTAATTTGACGACCTTACGCTGTACTGAAGATGATATAAAGAAAATGCAGAAATCTGATGATCATATCTGTCTTTGCGGCAGACTTATAGATAAATTTGTTAACAATGGATTAGTTACTGTTGTTGTTGGACAAATAATAAATGATGAGATTCATTTAAAATTATGGCTGATGAGTTGCCGTGTTCTTAAACGTGGAATGGAAGATGCAATGATGAATGCAATCGTTAAAGAAGCAAAGAATCGTGGCATTAAAAAGATCATAGGATATTATTATCCAACTGCTAAAAATGGTATGGTAAAAGATTTTTACGGAACTATGGGATTCATTAAAACAGTTGAAACATCAGAGCAAAATAATAAATGGGTTCTTTTTGTTAACAAATACAAAACAAAAAAAGTACACATGATATGCAAAAACGAATATAATTTTGAACAAATAGATATATAATTTGAAAATTATCAAATATGAATTTACAAGGAGCTAGGCTGAAGTTGGCTAGACTGCTATGATATAATTTATAAGCTACCACCCCTATACAGGTACAGGAAGGGGGTGTGCCTTCTTGAATATATTTTTATCTTTTTTAATCTCTGTTTTGGCAAGTGTAATCGCCTACTACATTTGCAAATGGCTGGACAGAGATGATATGCGGTAGTCAGCCTGGGGTTTAAGCCGCCCTGACAAAATGGAATAAAGAACCTCCAGTGTGCCCGCACTGGAGGTTCTTGTTTTGCGTACCTTCTTGAACATTTTCATCTTTTGCCTACTGGCATTATAGCATATGCTATTTGCTAGGTCAAGTATTCCTCCAGCCAGAAGTTACACTTACGAAATTTATTATACCCTATCTTGCTAAGGACAAATATTTAGGGTATAATCCCGTCTTTGACAGTTATGAAGTAAAAAAAGCGCTGTGAAGCCTTAAAATAT
>JBJDXG010000193.1:0-3283 GCA_051866555.1 bacterium
TGACATTGACGATTCCGGTTATGTTCATATCGCCAACCGGATTGAGCTCTTTTTTTACTCCGGCCCCCGGCTTTAAAGGCCCGTTTTTAGTTCTGATAATACCTATATTTTTCATTTTGCCAAGACAGGCATCAATGGCAATAATGAATGGCTTTTCATATTCCCGCAGGATATTCTGATGGGTTTCCTGTAAATTTAAAGCATGGACAGGATTTTTCAGCGTGCCTAAAATTTTAACCTTTTTCGGACCGTAAGCCGTAAGTGAGGTTCCTATCAGCGGTCCCAGTGAGTCGCCGGTTGAACGGTCGGTACCGATGCAGAGAATGATTATCTGTTCGTCTCTGTGGATTTCCTTTAGCTTTTTTTTGATTTGCCAGCTCATTTTTAAAGCAGCACATGGTTCTTCTATATGAACCTCTTCTATACCTTCTGTTTGAGGTGAAAACAGCAGTTGCTTCACATCCTTAACCTCCTCTTTTATTTAGCTTGCGGGAATTGAAGGAAAAATATTCGTTTTTCTGCATATCCTGTGATAAGCCCGATTAAGAAGGAGGACAGAGATGGAAAAGCCGAAATGGCCTTTAAGGATAGCGGTAACTTATATTGGAACGGTTATTGGAGCAGGCTTTGCCTCCGGTCAGGAGATAATTCAGTTTTTTAGTCTGCACGGCACTGCAAGCTGGTACGGCATTGCTTTGGCTGCTCTTTTATTTATTGTGTGGGGAACTTTTTTTTTAATCCTGGCCGGTCAGAGCCAGGCAGAATCCTATACCCAGCTGTTAAAACAGTATCTGGGCCGCTGGTATTGCTTTTTTGATTTGAGCTTGACCTTTTTTCTTTTTATTGGCTTGTCAGTCATGCTGGCAGGCTGCGGGGCAGTTTTTGCGGAAAATTTAAACGTCAGTGCCGATCTTGGCATTTTGAGCAGTGCCTTTATTTCCGGCTTGATCGTTCTTTTCGGGATTCAGGGCTTAATGCTGGCTAACAGCATTATTGTTCCGCTGATGTTTGTCTTGACTGTTTTGGCTGGGGTGCTGACTTACAGCTGTCAGGGAAGTCATTGGCCGGAGGCACAATTATTTTCCCATAACGGGTGGCTTAAGCATGTATTGCTTTATGTGGCTTATAATATGACGCTTTCAATAGGTGTTCTTCTTGCTCTGGGCCAGGAATTTAAAGATAAAAGAGTTCTTGCCCAAGGGGCCTTTTTAGGCGGGATAGGTCTTGGAATATTGCTGCTTTTCAATAATTACAGTCTGCTTGCCTGGTATCCGGCTTCCTTCCGTTATCAGGTGCCTATGCTGCATATAGTGAAACAGTACGGCGGTTATTTTTATTGGAGCTATCTCTTGATTTTATGGCTGGAAATGCTTAGCACCGCTATAGCTAATTTATACAGTCTGGCTAAAAAAATGGCGATATTTCAGTGGCTTAGCTATGAGCAGAGTGTTTGTCTCATGCTTTTGCTGGTATTGCCGGTCAGCTATTTTTCTTTTTCTTTTTTGATAGAATATCTTTATCCTCTGATGGGCTATTTTTCATTATTCCTCTTTTTTCTGCTGAGTTGGACTTTTTTCACTAATAAAAGCAGATAGGCAGGTTATAGGCTTCTTTTAGAGAATTAAATATGAATGCAGAGTTTCAACAAAGGGGTGATTTGCTTGTCTACAGTAACAAAAACCAATAAAAAACCAGTAATTATCTGGAGCATATTATTGTTTTTTTCGGTTTTTATTGGTGTCGGCGGAGGCTTATTATTCGGATTTTTAAGTTTGCAGGAAGGTGTTTTTTGTACTGGGGTGTCAATTAATAATGTTGCTGTAGGAAATATGTCGGTAGAGCAAGCATTGATTACTTTACAGAAAAAATATCCTGAAGAAAAATTTTCGAATATTTTGTTATCTTATCAGGAAAAAAACTGGCTTTTAAAACCGCAGGAGATTAATTTACGCTATGATTGGCAGGCGGTGATGGCTGAGGCTTTTTTAATTGGCCGGCAGGGCAGCTTTTTAGATAAGTTTAAAGAAAGATATGCTGTTAAGAAAAATGGCTATAATGTGCCTTTGGCTTATAAGTATGATCAGGAAAAACTGAGCAGCTATTTAAAAGAAATCAGCCAAGAGGTAGAGGTGAAGCCTATTGAGGCTCAATTATTGATTAAGGATGATAATACTATTGAGATAAAGCCGGAGGTTGTCGGTTTGCAGCTGAATCTGACAAAAGCTTTGAATATGTTTAAGGCTGTTATAAAAACTGAGCATTGGGATATAGCTCTTCCGGTGGAAGAAGAAAAGCCTAAGGTAACGGAAAAGATTTTACAAGAACGCGGTATAAGAACGCTGCTGGGCAGTTCTGCCAGTATTTATTCTATGCGCAATAGCAACCGGGCTTATAATATCCAGATTGCAGCCAGGGCTATTGACGGCATTATGCTGGCTCCGGGGGAAGTCTTTTCTTTTAACAAGATTGTTGGGGCAAGAAGTCAGGAAGCCGGTTATAAAACGGCAGGCGTTATCGTCAATAATCAGGTGGTTGATGGTCTGGGCGGAGGAGTATGTCAGGTTTCCAGCACCTTATATAATGCTGTTCTCTTAAGCAATTTACAGATTGTTGAGCGAACGAGTCATTCCCGGCCGGTTTCTTATTATCCTTTGGGTCTTGATGCTACGGTTGCGTATAATTATCTTGATTTTAAATTTAAGAATAATACCCCTTATTATGTTATAATTAAGGCCAGCTCCGGCAATGGGCGGGTTGCAATCCGTTTATTCGGGCATACAGCACCGCCGGCTGTATCTTTAAGTAATCAGATTGTTAATAATATTTCTCCAACCAGTCAAACTGTTAGGGATGCTGGTTTGCCGAGCGGACGCACTGTTGTAGAGAAAAGAGCCTTGAATGGTTATCGGGTTGAGACCTGGCGCAGCAGCGGAGGGAAAAAAGAAAAGGTAGCTACTTCATTTTATGCACCGGTAAGCGGAGTTATCAGAGTTGGCACTCAGCATACAGCGCCTGAAGCTTTGCATAATAATAGTGAACCAGCGGAGCCCTCTCTTCCTGTAAATGCTGAATAGAGAAATGGAGATAAAAAATGAAAGCAGTCAGATTAAAACAAATACCATCGGTCAGCAGTCTTTTGACTGAACCGGATTTTAAAGCTTTAAGTGAGTTATATTCTCAGGAAAGGGTCGTAGAAGCTATTCGTCAGGTGTTGGCGAAAAAGCGCGAGCAGATTCTTTCCGGCAGGGAAAGTGTTGCTTTAACAGAAGATGTTTTTTTGCAG
>JBJDXG010000194.1:0-3261 GCA_051866555.1 bacterium
GGTAGCCAATTCGCCCATCTCTGCTATCACCTTTTCTTCCTTAGCTGAAAGAATATGTTTCTTTTCACGCAGAATTTCCCTTAAAGAAAAGTCATAAAGCTTTAAAGGCGTATCCTCAGCCAAAAAGCCCAGCAGAGTATTTTCCGGCAAAGCAATGATTTCCGGCACTATAAAAGAAAAAGCAGCTGCGGCTGCAACATTCAGATTAGTGACCTTATCGCTTAAGGCCTGATACTTGGTATTGCCAGTATCCTCATGATAGCGCATGTGAGCATACACATATAATTTGCTCAATTCTTCTTCTATACTGTCCTCCAGCTTAAAGCAGTCGGCCAAAACCAGCGGACCTTCTCCCAATCTGCCCTGAAAGTCCTGGATCTTAGACAAATCAGCCTTTACCTTGGCATAAGATTTCTCCCAGTCACTGTCAGAAGCATAAATTTTGCCTAAATCCCATTTATCCTTTTCAGCAATCTCAGATCTAGTTTTAACTTTATTTTCCTGCATTTTTTTACCTCCGGTTTATTTTTAAGATTACAGCACACCGTCTTTTTGATATAATAGAAAAAAATGATTGAAAGGATGACACCAATGAAAGACCAATACCAAACCGCAGCTCAGGAAACATCCTGCAAGCTGAAAATCGAAAGATCAGAATTTATTGCCTATATTAAAGAAACGCCTGATGAAGAAACGGCTAAGCAATTTATCGCTGCCATTTCCACCATGCACAAGCAGGCTACGCATAACTGCCCTGCTTACCGTATTGGTCTTGCACCCGAAGAACTCACCTATTCCAGTGATGACGGAGAACCAAGCGGCACTGCCGGAAAACCAATACTGGGGGCCATTATGAAAAACAACCTGACCGATACTACAATTGTAGTCACCCGTTACTTTGGCGGCAAAAAGCTGGGTGTACGCGGCTTAATCGATGCCTATCAGTCTGCTGCCGAAGCTGTGATAGAAAAATCAGGAATCAGCACTAAAACCTTATGCCAGCAGCTGAAAATCACAACCAGCTATGCACAGCAGGGAACCATCCTGTACCTGGCAGAAAAATTTCAGGCTGCTGTGCTCGGGACAAGCTATACCGATCAGGTCAGCCTTTCTCTAAGTGTTCCTCTCAGTCAAAAAGACAATCTGCTGAACAAACTGCACAGCTTAACGGATTGCCTGGTTGAGCTCACTTAAAAACTTTTCCAAATCAATGCCACTTTCCTTAGCTGCTTTTTCCAAGTTGCTCAATTGCCCCATGCTGCATTCAACACAGCCCATGCCGTAACGGGCAAATATAGGAATTACCTGAGGATAACGGCGAACCAATACACCAATAATCGTTCTTCCGGTAATTTCTTCTGCCACAGCAATCACCTCCTAACCTATTTTTATCTATTTTGACATATAATAAACAATCCCTTTTTTCCTTTTTATTATTTTCCTGACTAAAAGAAAAACACCTTCTTATAATTATCTGAAAATTAGCCTGATAACCTGCTTTACTAATTCATCTTCTTAAAGTATAATAAAAATAATACTAATTACAAGTGAGGGGGATTATTATGAAAAAACTTTTAAGCTTACTGATCTGTCTGTTTACTCTGGCTTTTCTAGCAGGCTGCGGCAATCAGGCACCGAAAGATGCTGAACAGGCAGCAGACAACTCTTTGCAGGCAATCAAGGACAAAGGAAAATTCATCGTTGGGCTTGATGACGGCTTCCCGCCAATGGGCTTTAAGGATGAAAAAGGTGAAATCGTTGGTTTTGATATTGACTTAGCCAAGGAAGCAGCTAAACGTCTGGGAGTAGAAGTAGAATTCAAACCGGTAGACTGGGACGGAGTTATCATGACTCTGAAAAACGGAGACATTGATATGATCTGGAACGGTATGACTATCACTGAAGAAAGAGCAAAACAGGTTACCTTCAGCAAACCTTACATTTCTAATAAACAAATTATCGTAGTGCGCAGCAATGAAAAGAACATAAAGGCTAAAGCTGATTTAGCCGGTAAGATTATCGGGGTACAGTTAGGCAGCTCCAGCGAACCTGCTGTTACTAAATCAGATATGGGAGATAAGGTTAAAGAGGTTAAGACTTATGAAAAAAATACTGAAGCCTTAACTGATTTAAAAATAGGCCGTCTTGATGCCGTAGTAGTTGATGAAGTAGTAGGAAGATATTATATCGCTGAATATCCTGATGATTACATCGTATTATCTGATGATTTCGGCAGAGAAATGATGGGTATCGCCTTCCGTCCTGATGACAAGGCTTTAGCCGCTGAAATTGATAAGATTTTAGCTGATATGAAAGCAGATGGTACTTTAAAAACTATTTCTGAAAAATGGTTCGGCACAACTGATATTTTAGCTGAATAAATTAAAGCCTCCAAATGATGCATCCTGCATCAAGTTTGGAGGCTTTTTTCACCATTTAACAGTATTCCTTTTCCCAATGCTTTGGTAAATACATTATATTAATTCTGCCATTTGCCAAAGCATTTATTTTTGCCCTAATGCCATACAAATCAGCAATAAAATCCTCAGTTAAAAGCTCCTGAGGTATGCCGCATCCTATTACCTGACCATTCTTTAAAGCTATAATCCTGTCACAATAGGCTGCCGCAATATTTAAATCATGAATAGCAGCGATCACTGTTAAATTAAGATTTTTTATAATATCCATAATCTGCAACTGATATTTAATATCTAAATGATTAGTAGGCTCATCTAAAATCAGACATTCTGTCTCCTGAGTCAAGGCTCTGGCTAAAATTACCCGCTGCTGCTCGCCACCAGAAAGAGTAGAAAAATTACGATTTTCAAATCCTGAAAGTCCTACCGTAGATAAGGCTTTACGTGCCAGTATATAATCCTCCTGATTATCATTTTCTAAAATTTTTTTATGCGGTGATCTGCCCATCAGGACAACTTCTAAAACATTAAAGTCAAAGCTGTGAAAATTATGCTGAGCCACAACAGCCAGCTGCAAAGCTGATTGACGATAGGAAAGTTCATCAATTGCCTGACCATTAAAAAAAATCTTACCAGAGCTTGGCTTTTGAACTCGATAAACGCACTTCAAAAAAGTACTTTTCCCGCTTCCATTAGGACCAATAATGCCTAAAAATTCTTTATCATTTAAGCTTAAATCTATACCTTTCAGAATATGCTTACCGCTTAGAAACATCTCTATACCTTCTGCTGTTATCCTCATAACTAATTGCCTCCAAATCCGTAAGTACGTTTAATCATCAAA
>JBJDXG010000195.1:0-3251 GCA_051866555.1 bacterium
ACCCTTGAGAAGAAACCTCCATCACAGCATGAGTTACCCCTTTTTCCACCATAAACCGCAAAAACTCGTTTAACTCCTCCGCTCCCGGAGTAGTCAGTTCAGCCCGCATAACCTCCCGCCCCATTTTAATTATTACCGTACCTATCATGCCGCTTACTAAATCATTTTCAGCTAAAATCTTCTCCGTCATAAAAGCAGTCGTCGTCTTGCCATTAGTTCCCGTAACGCCATACAGCCTTAACCGCTCACTGGGACTGCCATAAAAATTTCTCAAACGATAAGCCAAACACCGACGGGCATTTTCCACGTGAAACACTGGTAAATAAGGTGAGCTATTCAGCTGATCGCTGACAGCAGCTACTGCCCCTCGGCTGGCTGCCTCCTTGAGATAATCATTGCCGTCATGCTTCACCCCTTTTATCGCAACATAAAGATATCCCGGCTTTACCTTGCGAGAATCGGCCGTTACTCCCTTTATCTGCAAATACACCACTTCCCTTCAATATAATATATTCTGAAAAGAAAGTTCGTGGTGTTTGTCCCGGACAAAAAGAAAGAGAGTGCTTAAATAAGCACTCTCTTATCGCCCTGTCTCCTCGTTATTTTACAGCCATCATAATATTCCATTAAAGGAATAACATATTTGCGACTGCTTTTAATTAAATTGCGAAAATCTGCCGCAGTAAATTCTCCCTTAAAATTTTCCCGCAGCATCTTTTTGCCTAATTCCAAAGTTTCCGGCAGAAAAATTAAATTTTCGTTTACCATAACCAGCTCACCCAGGTCTAAAAGGGCCTGATGAATAGTCTGTTCCGGCAAAGACAAGCCTTGCAGAACCGTATTTTTATCAGGAGGAGCAAAGCCGGCCTCCCGATAAACGGCTTTTATTTTTTCCTTCGCAGCCAAATCCTCAGCCCGCCATACCGGCTGATAGTCCTTTAAGCGCAGAAAATCATCCTGCACTGAAAGCCAGCCCTGCTGCACAAAAAAGTCCAGCAGCAATTGAAACTGCTTATTTTTAAGTGCTGAAGCCTTCTTCGAACGGGCCAGTTCCTTCGGATAGCCCTTTTTCCACGGACATTCCTGATGAAATTTGTGCAAAAGCTCTTTTAAATCATCAGCATACTTATTGGCCGCCAGCTGAGGCAGATAATATTTGTCCAGCTTAAGCAATCTCCCCTGAGATGTTAATTCCTGTAATGCCGAAAGCTTTTCCTGCTCTTCCAGAGGAGCTGAAAAATCCTTTTCTGTCCGCATAAGCCCCGGTTCAGACAGACATTCCTGTTCCAGACACTCCGCCGCACTGCCTGTCTCCTTTAGCTCCAAATCCTTAATGATCTGAGAACGAAAACGTTTATGCTGCTTAGGGTGAGGGTCCAGGACGAGTCCTCCGCCAATCGTTTCCAAAGGAGAATAAGAGCGCAAAACAAAACGATCCTTGCTGAGTGCAAAAATTCTTTCCTCCAGCCGCAGCTGGGCAAAACCGGAATCTCCCGGCTCCAGACTTTCCAGGTCAAGCAGATAAACCCGTCCCATGACCTCAGCTGCCCCCAGATAAAAACGAATCCTCTCCTTATGCTTTAAAGCATGAGAGGCTGTACTCAGTAAATGAAGCTTCACATCCAGATAACGCGTATCCCGGCTTTTATTCGGCTCCACCAGGACCATTCCCCGCTTTATATCAGCTACATCAAGGTCAGTCAGATTGACCGCCGTTCTGTGACCGGCACTGACCTTGTCTGCCTTCTGACCATGAACCTGCAAAGAACGGACCCGGCTTTTTTGCGCTGACGGCAGCAATTCTACCGTATCACCTGTTTTCAGCTCTCCTGCCAAAAGCGTTCCGGTTACGACAGTTCCAAAGCCAACTAAAGAAAAGACCCGATCAACAGGCATTCTTAAAGCTCCGGAAAGCTGCTTCTCCTTCTTCTCCAAAGCCAGTTTAATTACTTCCTCCTGCAAACGCTCCAAGCCTGAGCCGGTCTTCGCAGACACCCTTAAAAGAGGCGAAGATGACAAAAAGGTCGGCTCAAGCACATCTTTAACCTCTTCTTCAATTAACCCCAGCCATTCCTCATCAACCAGATCACATTTAGTAATTACAACTAAACCTTTTTCTATTCCCAGTAAATCTAAAATAGCCAAATGCTCCTTAGTCTGCGGCATTACCCCTTCATCAGCGGCAATAACCAGCAGGACTAAATCTATTCCTCCGGCTCCGGCCAGCATATTCTTAATAAACCGTTCATGTCCCGGCACATCTATAATTCCCGCTTGCAGCCGATCATTCAGCTGCCACTTGGCAAAACCAAGTTCAATCGTAATGCCCCTTTTTTTCTCCTCGGCTAAACGATCAGTATCCACTCCGGTCAAAGCCTGAACCAGAGCCGTCTTTCCATGATCAACATGTCCCGCCGTACCTATAATCAGATAATCCATCCTATTCACCCTCTATCCCGGCAAAGGCTGCTTTCAGCAAAGCACGGTCTCCCTCTAACAAGGTTCTGGGATCAAGCAGAAGGCAGCCCCTTTGACGGCGCAGTAAAACCGGCGGAGCGTTCTGCCTAAGGAGATTGGCCCAGCCTTCCTCATTCCCCTTAAGGGGCTTTACCGCAACCAAAGAGGTCGGAAATTCCACTGTCGGCAAAGAGCCGCCTCCGGCCTCAGAAAATCCGCTCACCACTTCTACTTCAGCCTTATCCTGCAAAACCTCTCTTAAATCACCTGCCAAAAGCTCCGCTTCAAGCAATAACTCCGACTCACCCTTTTGCAGCATCCGCCAAACAGGAATTTTCTCAGCCAGCAGCTTTTCATTCAAATAATCGAGCAAAGTGCCTTCCAGAGCAGCCAAGCTCAGCTTATCTATCCTTAAAGCTCTAAGCAGAGGATTTTCCTGCATCCGCTTTAAGTATTTTTCTTTGCCTAAGATAATACCCGCCTGCGGCCCGCCCAGCAATTTATCGCCGCTGAAGGTCAGAACATCTACCCCTTCAGCCACGCGGCTGCGAACCGTAGGCTCATCTCTAAAGGCAGTGCAGTCCAAAAGTATTCCGCTGCCCAAGTCCTCCATCACAGGAAGCCCCTGTTCAGATGCCAGCTGCACCAGCTCTCTTATCTCAACCGACTTGGTAAACCCCTGCATTCGGTAATTGCTGGTATGCACCTTCAAAATCAGGGCCGTATCCTCACTGATCGCCTTAACATAATCCTTTAAATGAGTTTTATTCGTAGCACCTACTTCTTTTAAGCAG
>JBJDXG010000196.1:0-2767 GCA_051866555.1 bacterium
GGTCCCAGCATTAAGAGTTCCCATATTTATTACCGGAGCAGTAAGGCTGCTAAGTACATCTGATGAAGGATTAGTAATACCCTTAAAAATACTATTTATTTCTTCTTCAGTTTTTGGCAGATTACGGGTAGAAGCCGTAAAGCTGCCTGTACCTGTATTAATTACACTTCCTGCACCTATTAAAATGCCATGAGGATTTATCAGATAAACATTTATATTTGAAGAAGCATCCAAAGTTCCATAAAGCTCTGACATTTTAGCACCGGTCACCAGATTAAGTACATTTTGCATATTCGTAAAAGTTAATGTTTCAAAGTTTTCCTTTGTCCCAATAGAAAAATCACTCCAGCCAATTACTGAATTTCCTCCTTGACCTTTCACTGTATCACCAATATAATTTTCTTTAGCGAAACCCTTATGGTCATAATTATCATCCAATACAGGCAGAGCCCAGGCAGGAAATACACCGAGTGAGCTGATGACTAAAACCAGAGCAATCTTTTTCAATAATTTACGCACTTTTCTTTTAGACATAAACACCACTTCCTTTCCTCATTTTTAAAATCTTGTCCCTGCGGTAAACCAGAGCTTGGAATCATCATTCTTGTCATAAAGGCTGCTGCCGATTTTTCTGGCATATTCCAACCGGCAGAAGTAATACTCCTGCAAATACTGCAGGCCAAGACCATAGCCCTTCATGGTAATGCCTTCCCCGCTGCCGTCATGCACTGTCTTCACATGGCCGGTATCGTAAAAGACTGAAGCTGTAAGACCGGGTACGGAGGTCGCCACATTAAGCTGTACCGTTGCCAGAATACCCTCATCTCCGGCTCCGGCTCCGCGGCTGTACGCCCTTACTCCGTCTGCCCCGCCAAGATAAAACTGTTCTGAACTGTCAAGGTTATCGGCGGCAAGCTGACCGCGCAGCCGCACATTCAGAGAAACATCCCTGCCCAAACGCTGTAAGTAGCCCAGGCTGTAAACAGCCTTAGTATAAGTATCATCTACTGAACGATATAAGAGTCTGGCAAAATCGGAATCCATCACCATTTTGCCGTGATACGCTATAAACGCATAATCAAGCCGATTATCGGGATTATTCCGGCTGCCCAGCAGACCTAAATGAAAGGCATGGGAATGTTTATCCAGATCGAGATCAAAAAGGTTGTAGGAATCCTTCAGCTTGCGGTAATCATAGCCGTAATGCAGAGTCAGGCTGTCCTTGCTTGTGCGGTAAAACGGTGTACTGCCCCAAAGACTTAAGGTCAGTGCCTCGCCTTCCAGACCAAGCTCCGGCATTATCCCCAGAGTATAATCCATACGGCTTATGCCCACTCCCAGCTTATGATTCTTAGAGCCAAAGCTCATTTCATAGTCAAGGCTGTAATCGTGCTGTTCTTCATTGCTCAAAAGAACAGAGGCAGATAAATAATCTCCGGAATGAGCCAGGTTAGCCACACTGCCCGCCATCTGGTAACGGTAGCGGCCGGTAGCCTCTCCGCCGTAATTGTCCATATAGAGCAGGTAATTATCCGGTTTAGACTTCCTTTCAGCCTTTACGGTCAGGTCACTGCTGCCGACCTCCCGCCCCGGTGACAGTATGCCGACTGCCTTAACTCCCGCCAGGCTGTTGATATTGTAGAGAGCCGTTTCCAGAGTTTTGGCGGTAATGGTCTTGCCCTTGGTCAGCGGCTTAAGCAGCTCTCTTATCCTTTCATCCTTGACCTCGGAATCATTCTCTATACGTATTTCCCCAAAAACACCGGTCATTATCTGAATCACGACCTCTCCGCCGTTCCTGGCAAAATCCTGCGGCAAAAGCACTGCCGAAGCTGCCGGATAGCCATGGGTGCGGCAGTAGGCGGTCAGCTTGCTTAAAAGCTGGTTCAGCTCATTGAGGGTTATCTCTTTATGAGTGTATTCCTCAGCTATCTTTTGCAGCTTTGCTTCAGCAAGCTTTTCGCCGGAAATAAAAGCAAAGCTGTCGACCTGAAAGCTGATATTTTCAGAGCCTTTGGTCTCTTTGCCTGTTTCGGGCAGAAGCGGAGCCGTTTTTGGCTCCGGCATTTTTCTGCCGGACTCCGCTTCCCTTATCTCTTTGTCCGAGGACGGCAGAGATACGGCGGCAGAAGCATTTAAAGCCAAAGCCAGCAGCATTAGAATCGTTATCAATATAATGTTTATTTTTTTCACGGTTGCAGTCACCCCTTTAATAATTTTACGTTACAACAGCAAGATTGTTGTTATCCACTGCCCGGATAAAACGTCTGTATTTTTTTCCAGTTGCTGTTTACCCCCCCCAATTTTTGCCTTTGTTTATTTAAGTTATTATAGCAAAAATAACCTTTATCTTCAATAAAAAATTCCCTAAATGCAGTTTTTTCGCCCGAGATGCACTTTTTCTCCTATGATTTGGAAATTTTATAGGCTTTTGAGCCGGGTGACTTGAAAATATTGACAGGTTGTTTGTACAAAAAATCAACAGCCAGACTTCGAAAAGTCTGGCTGTTGGTGTAAAATTAATATATAACTAAAAGCATTAACTTATTATTGAAGAGACTTAATTTCTTCATCTGATAATTTACCGATTTCCTTTAATTGCTGAATGGTCAATAGACCGGCTGCCAGCAGTTCTTTGTATAACTCAGTTCTTCCCTGAGTTTTGCCTTTAGCTAATCCTTCGATAATACCTTCAGACTTGCCTCTGGCAATTCCTTCGATAATACCTTCAGACTTGCCTCTGGCAATTCCTTCGATAATACCTTCA
>JBJDXG010000196.1:2867-3225 GCA_051866555.1 bacterium
GACTTGCCTCTGGCAATTCCTTCGATAATGCCTTCAGACTTGCCTCTGGCAATTCCTTTAGCAAGCCCTTCAAGAAATCCTTTTTCTTCGCCCTCTTCGAGCCAGATTTTTTTTGCTTCGTTCCAATCCCATTCAACACTGATCATATCATACACCTCCGATTCATTAAGAGAAAGAAAATTTTTCATGATATTATTTTTCTTACAGTAAATAATAGCCTGTTTGATAGCGAGAGACAATTCCATACCCTCAGCCGTATTCTCTACCACCTGATGAATAAAAAAGCTGTAGTCCTTAAGAGTTTGGCATTTGTTAAACAGCTTTTGTGCGCCGTCATAGTTGATATTATAGACCTTAA
>JBJDXG010000197.1:0-3224 GCA_051866555.1 bacterium
TGGAGCTTTGGGACTGGTCCTCCCAAGGCTCTATTCAATTTTACCATAATTTATAAAAAAAGTCTTTAAGCACTTGCTTCGGCAGGTGCTTTTTCTATGAAAGCATCACTGCGGAATATAGCGTATCAAAAGCCAACATTTTAGAGAAAACCTATTTACATAGTATGAATTAAATGCTATAATCATATATTATTAAACAAGTAAGAAAAGTATATTATAAATCTAGTATAAGAAGGTGGATTATTATGAGCGGAATATCGACAAAATGTCTGCATTTGGAAAATGAGATAGGCGAAAATAAAAATTACGGGGCAATCAGCTTCCCTATTTACCAGACGGCAACTTATGCTCATCCGGGAGTAGGTGAAAGTACGGGATATGATTACAGCAGGCTGCAAAACCCGACCAGAGAGCATTTGGAAAAACTGATTGCCGGTCTGGAAAATGGTATTGATGGGCTGGCTCTTTCCAGCGGCATGGCAGCCATAGCTTTATTGATGGAGATTTTTAAACCGGGAGATCATTTGATAGTAGATTCGGATTTATATGGAGGCAGTATTCGTTTATTCCAGAATGTATCAGAGAAAAACGGCATAGAATTTTCCCGTATTGACTGCTATAAGGATGATGTTTCCAGCTATATCAGAGAGAATACTAAGGCTGTTTATATTGAAACTCCGACTAACCCTATGATGAATGTGACAGATATTGCTTCCATAGCTCGCATTACCAAAGAGAAGGGCCTCCTGTTAATAGTGGACAACACTTTCTTATCACCTTATTTTCAAAATCCACTTGACTTGGGAGCCGATATAGTTGTGCACAGCGGAACTAAGTATTTGGGAGGTCACAATGATACGATTGCCGGATTTTTAGTGACTAACAGAGAGGATATAAGTGAAAAATTAAGATTTCTTATTAAAACGGTCGGGTCAGGGCTGGCACCGTTGGACAGCTGGCTGATAATTCGCGGCATTAAGACCCTGGGGGTACGGATGGAAAGGGCACAGGCTAATGCAATGAAGATTGCTGAGTGGCTGAAGGAACAGAAATTGGTGACCAGAGTAATTTATCCTGGTTTGCCGGAGCATCCCGGTCATAAAATTATGCAAAAGCAGGCCCGCGGCTTTGGTGCTATGATTACCTTTCAGACAGTAAGCCGTGAGGCTGCTCTGGCTGTGCTGAAGAAGGTTAAATTGATTCAATATGCTGAGAGCTTAGGCGGGGTGGAAACGCTGATCACCTACCCTACAACTCAGACGCATGCTGATGTGCCTAAAGAATTGCAGGAGAAGAATGGCATTACGGAAAGCACACTTCGTTTATCTGTGGGAATAGAGGATGCTGCCGACTTAATTGCCGAGCTGCAAAGGGTATTTGTTGAGATTGAAAATGGAGGGCAATATGATGGGTGAGAGAAATCTTGACTTTGATCGGGTGATTGACCGAAGGAATACACGCTGTTTAAAATATGATTTTGCGGAAAAGAGAGGTATGCCGGCTGATGTTCTGCCTTTATGGGTTGCAGATATGGATTTTAAAACCTCCTCCTATATTGAGGATGCCTTGACAGCCAGGGCTAAAGAAGCTATTTTTGGCTACAGTGAGTCTGATTCCTCTTATTTTGCGATTGTCAGCCGTTGGATGAAAGAGCACCATAACTGGGAGGTTGAAGAGAAATGGCTGGTTAAAACTCCGGGAGTAGTTTTTGCTCTGGCTATGGCTGTTAAGGCCTATACTGCACCGGGTGACAATGTGCTTATTCAGTCACCGGTTTATTATCCTTTTTCTGAGGTTATCAGAGATAATGACCGAAATGTGGTCAGCAATGACCTGGTGCTGGGTGAGGATGAGCGCTATTATATGGACTTAGCTGACCTGGAAAGGAAAATTGTTGACTATGACGTTAAGCTGCTGCTTCTTTGCAGTCCGCATAATCCGGTAGGCAGAGTCTGGACTAAGGAAGAATTGACGGCTTTGGGAGATATCTGTGTGCAGCATGATGTCGTCGTGGTCTCTGATGAGATACATAATGATTTTATCTTTAAGGGGCAGCATTATGTGTTTGCTGATTTAAAAGAAGAATATAAAAGGATAACCATAACCTGTACGGCACCGAGCAAGACCTTTAATCTGGCAGCTTTAGCCTTGTCTAATATTTTTATACCGGACAGCAGGCTAAGAAAGAAATTTAAAAAACAGCTGGCGGCAGCGGGAACGAGTCAATTGGGAGTAATGGGGCTGGTGGCTTGTGAAGCGGCTTATAGTCAGGGAGAAGAGTGGTATCAGGCGATGCTGTCTTACGTGCGTGATAATATTGAGTTCACTAAAAAATATGTTGCGGCTAATCTTCCTGGGGTTAAGATGATTGAAACTGAAGGAACCTATCTGGTTTGGCTTGATTTTCGGGGAACAGGACTGAGCGTTGCTGAACTGGAGGAGGCTATTGTGCATAAGGCTAAGCTCTGGCTGGACAGCGGCAAAATTTTCGGGAAGAGCGGAGAAGGCTTTCAGCGGATCAATGTTGCTTGTCCCAGAACTGTTTTGCAGGAAGCCTTGGAACGGATAAAGCAGGCTCTGGCCTGATGAAAAACCTTATCATACTATTCTGATATGAATTATTTTAATTATTTTAGCAAAAAGTATTGACAATTCAGGTGGAAAGATATATTATATATTCATAAAACAAAGTAAACATACCTAATTACTTGGTTTAAAAAATAAGCAATATGAAATAATTGGAGGAATGAAAAATGAGTAAGATTAAAGAAAGTGCTTTGGAATTGATTGGACAAACACCTTTATTAAGACTTAATGGTTATGCAGCTAAGAAGAACATCACTAAAGCCAATATTCTGGCTAAGCTGGAATATCTGAATCCGGCAGGCTCAGTTAAAGACCGCATTGCCTTAGCCATGATTGAAGATGCTGAGAAAAAAGGATTGCTGCAAAAGGGAGCTACTATTATTGAACCAACCAGCGGCAATACAGGAATTGGTTTGGCAGCAGTAGCCGCAGCTAAGGGCTATAAAGCAATATTAACTTTGCCGGATACCATGAGTGTAGAAAGAAGAAATCTTTTGCAGGCTTATGGGGCAGAGCTGGTTTTAACTGAAGGAGCTAAAGGCATGAAGGGTGCTATTGCTAAAGCGGAAGAATTGAAAAATGAAATTCCCGGCTCGGTAATCCTGGGACAATTCGTTAATCCGGCTAATCCGGCAGTG
>JBJDXG010000198.1:0-3195 GCA_051866555.1 bacterium
ATCCTTTTCTAAAACGTGAACAACTATTGCATAGGGCATATTACGATTTTCCAAAATAGAGCTGACAGCCGCCGCCAAATGCTGCACATAGCCATTATCAACGGCAAATACAATATGTACTGTTTCCATTGCATCACTTTCCTTCTAAATTCAACTTAGACAAGACACCTGCGGCAATAAGCGGCAGGTTTATTTCATGATGGCCAAGCAGCATATAGCCCTGTCCGCCTTTATTGGTCGGCCGCTTAACTACGTTTTCCAAAGGCCGGTACTGCCGCTGCATATCCATATTTACAGTAATCATTTTATCCAGCTTGCATCCGCTGTTGCGCACCATGGAAACCGCTTTCAAAAACACCTCCGGCAGAACTACTGCTGAACCGATATTGAAATACAGACCGCCATTTTCTAATTTAGTCAGATTTTCAGCAAAGGTGAGAAAATCCTGGTAGCTGGTCTTGCCCAGTGCTGCCCCGTCACAGGCAGGGTGCATATGGATGATGTCATTGCCGATGGCGGTATGTACAGTTACCGGTATCCCCTTTTGCACACAGGCAGCCAAAAGGCTTTTGGACTGATAAGGGTTATCCATTTCTACGATTCTTCTGCCAATGCTCTCTCCCATGCCAAGACCTGCCTTAGCTCCGGCAATAACCGCTTCATTGATATATTTTCCCGTTTCCTCCACCATGCCAAAGCGGCCTTCTTTAATCTCCACTGCAACATCCTCTGAGGTTTCTCCCAGATAGGAAACCTCAAAATCATGCACTGTTCCGGCACCGTTTAAAGCCAGCGCTGAAATCAGTCCTTTATTTATCAGCTCGATCAAAAGCGGACTGAGACCGCACTTAATCACATGCGCCCCCATCGCCACTATCACCGGCTGCCCTTTTTTATAAGCCTCTGCCCAGTGACTGATGATCGCTTTTAAGTCGCTGGCCGCTAAGATATCGGGCAGCTTGTCAATAAATGCTCCTATTGTATCATCAGGCTCTATTTTTTTCACAAACTGATTTATTTTAACCTTATTTTGGCGCAGCTTTATGGGATAAGTCGTTAATTTCTTCCTGTCAAACATTCCTCTATCTCCTTCAATACCTCTTCCGGTGTTATTTCCTTCATGCAGCGATGGTCAGTACATTCATGCTTACCGCAGGGTGAGCAGTCTATATGACGGCAGATTACTGTATTGCCCTCTCCGTAAGGCGCAAAGCTGCCTACCGGTGACGGTCCATAAATGGCAACTACCCTGACTCCGCTGGCAACTGCAATATGCATAGGCCCGGTATCATTGGTAAGAATCACCTGGCATCTTTGCATCAGAGCTGAAAGCTGCCTTAAAGTAGTTTTCCCGGCAGCAATAACAGGCTGAAAGGACAAACCCGCGGTCACTCTTTCTACCAGCGGCAGATCATCCTCGCTGCCGAAAAAAACTATTTCAGCCTGATATCTCTCTCTAATTTGTTCAGCCACCGCACGAAATCCCTTTTCTGTCCACCTTTTGCTGGGCCAGTTAGCTCCTATGTTAAAGCCGATAACCAGAGCATCAGCACCTACTCCAGCCTTCTGCCAAAACTCTTCAGCAAACTTATAATCCCCGGCATCGGGAAAGATCTCCGGTCCGTTATGGGAATAATCAGGTAGATTTAAAAAGCGGATAATATCCACATTGCTGTCGGCAAAATGTCTTTTCCCAGCCGGTATATCAGCAAAAGGCACACTGCCGTCTAAAAAAAAGCCCTGTCCCTTATGCGCATAGCCCAATTTCTTTTTTGCACCGCTAAGCAGTGTAAAAAAAATACTTCTTTCATTGCAGGACAGGTTGATAACTACATCAAATTTTCTTTTTCTTATCTCAGAGAGCACCTGCAAAACTCCTTTGCAGCTTTTGTGAGTTCCTTTTTTATCCAGAGGAATAAACTCATCAATATTGGGATTGTTCTCCAGCACAGCCTGATAACGCATATCGGTCAGCATAACGATATGCGAAGCAGGCAAATTTTTTTTCAGTACATGAAAAACAGGCGTAGTCAGCACTATATCACCTATGCACATGGTATTAATCACTAAAATCCTCATTGCCTGCTCTCCTTTTACAGATGATCAGTTAAGTCCAGTAAATACTTTTTAAAATCTGTACTCAGTTCTTCCTTCTTCAGACCAAACTCCACCGTAGCCTTAAGAAATCCCAGCTTGTCCCCCACATCATAGCGTTTTCCCGCAAACTGATAAGCCAGAAGCTCCTGCTGCCGGCAAAGCTTTCTTAAGGCATCGGTAAGCTGAATCTCTCCTCCGGCTCCCTTAGCTGTATGACCTAAAATCTCAAAAATCTCCGGATTGATGATATAACGCCCCATAACCGCCAGATTAGAAGGAGCTGAATGAGGATGCGGCTTTTCCACTAAATCAGCCACTCTGGCACAATCAGGAGCAATACTTTCAGCTATTTTCACAATGCCATAGCGGTCAGTTTCCTCTTCCGCCACCGGCTGTACCCCAACAATATTGCTGCCGGTCTTCTCATACAGCTCCATCATCTGCTTTAAGCAAGGCTTAGGAGCATCTATTACATCATCACCTAAAAGAACGGCAAACGGTTCATTGCCGATAAATTTTCTGGCACAGTAAACTGCATGTCCAAGCCCTAAAGGCTCCTTCTGACGTATATAATAGATATCCGCCAGATCAGCAATATTATCTACCATTTCCAGAAGCTCATTCTTCGCCTTTTTACGCAGAAACTCTTCCAGCTCTACCGACTTGTCAAAATGGTCCTCAATAGCCCGCTTATTACGGCCAGTAACAATCAGAATATCCTCTATCCCTGAATCAATTGCTTCTTCAACAATATACTGAATAGTCGGTTTATCAACAATAGTCAGCATTTCCTTCGGCTGAGCCTTGGTCGCCGGTAGGAATCTCGTTCCAAGACCGGCTGCCGGTATAATCGCTTTTTTTACTTTCATCATCTTCACCTCTAAAAATTAACCAGTTCATAAGCCCAGACCCATTCATCACGTTTGTCACGATAGCCCAGAGTAAAGTTAAAGCAATGCAGATTAGTCGTTACATAATAATCCAACTCCTCATGATGACTGGCTGCCAGATCATATTCGGAATGAACGGTAAAATTCCATTTATAATGCGGAGAATAGCTGATATCAGTGTATAGTGTATCAGCCTTACCCGGATCAT
>JBJDXG010000199.1:0-13756 GCA_051866555.1 bacterium
TTATTATGGGGCTCAAACTCCGGTAAATCAGTTGGCTAATATCAGTGCTCCTGAACCGCGCATGCTGGTAATTCAGCCTTGGGATAAGGGGGCTTTGCCTGAAATCGAAAAAGCTATTTTAAAGTCTGATTTAGGCTTAAATCCCAGCAATGACGGAACTATTATCCGACTGGCTATTCCGATTCTTACTGAGGAAAGAAGAAAAGAATTAGCTAAAACGGTAAAAAAAGAAGGCGAAGAGAAGAAAGTAGCTATTCGCAATGTGCGCCGGGAAGCTAATGACAATTTGAAAAAAGCGGAGAAGGATAATGCTATTTCTGCCGATGAAAATAAAAAAGCTCAGGAGGAAATCCAAAAGCTTACTGATAAGTATATCAAAGAAGTTGATGCTGTAGTGGCTAATAAAGAAAAAGAAATTATGGCTGTCTGATATGAGAGATATGCCTGATGTAATAGGAGAAACTTTTTCTGCGGCTGAGCTGATTTTAAAAGCTGAGGGCTTTGACAAGCTGAAAGTAAGTCTTACCTCTCCCCCCTGGGAAGGTGAAGGAAAAGGTGATTTGCTGGTTGTAAGACAGCGCCGTCAGGATGATGATGCAGTTGAACTTGTAATTTGTGCTGAAGATTATCAGAGGTAATATACCTCTCTTGACCAAGAGAGGTATCCTTTATTTGGAGGTAAATAATGAAACCCCGATTTAGTATTTTGAGTAAGTTATTAGGAAAAGATAAAATAAATAATATAGATGAAATGCAGCAGGAGCTTGATTTTAATAATATTCCTTCACATATTGCTTTTATTATGGATGGCAATGGACGTTGGGCAAAGAAAAGGAATCTGCCGCGATTGGCTGGACACAGTGCCGGGGTAAATCCTATAAAAAAAATTCTTAACTTAGCGGGTAAATTAAAGATAAAATATTTAACCGTCTATGCCTTTTCAACTGAAAATTGGAAAAGACCAGAAGAAGAGGTTTCCGGCTTAATGCGTTTGCTGCAGAAATTCTTAAAACAGGAATTAGCCTATTTGACTAAAAATAAAATTAAGCTTAATGTTTTAGGGGATATCAGTAAAATTCCTGATTATGCAAGACATGAATTGGAGCTGGTGCTTGAAAAGACTAAGAATAATACAGGTGTTCAGCTTAATTTGGCTTTAAATTACGGTGGCCGTGATGAAATTCTCAGAGCTGTTAAACGAGTAGCCTGTGAGCTTGACGGTGAAGCTATAAAATCACTAGATGAAGAGAACTTTTCCCGCTATTTGTTTACTGCTGGTATCCCTGATCCTGAGCTCTTAATCAGAACCAGCGGAGAAATGCGCATAAGTAATTTTCTCCTGTGGCAGATTGCTTATTCTGAAATTTGGATTACTCGTGTGCTGTGGCCGGATTTTGATGAGCAGGAAATGCTGAGAGCTATTCTGGCTTATCAAAAAAGAGAAAGACGCTTTGGAACAGTAAATTAATGAAATAGGTGATGTGTGATGCTGTTAAAAAGGATAGCTACAGCGGTGGTAGGTATTCCTATTGTAATTTTACTCATCTTATATGGCGGAATACCTTTTTTAGCTTTAGTTTTGGGGCTGACTTTTTTTGGTTTGCTGGAATTTTATGACCTGATGGTTCATAAGGGTATTAAGGTGCCTAAATATTTTTTTATAGGCAGCGGTCTGATCTTTATTATTTTGAGTGCTTTACATAATAAAAATGCGCTGGTATTTTCCTTTTTTTTATTGTATATACTCTTATCAACTATTTTAGTGCAATTGTTCAGAAATGAGACCGAAAATTCTTTATTGAATGCCGGAGTCAGTTTTTTAGGCATAATGTATGTTGGTTGGTTAAATGTCCATTTTATTTATTTAAGAGAATTGGAAAATGGTTTTTTCTATGTTCTTTTAGTTTTTTTAGTTATTTGGGTTAATGACAGTGCGGCTTACTTTATTGGGACTAAATTGGGCAAAAAAAAGCTTTGTCCTAAGATAAGTCCGCATAAAACCTGGGAAGGGGCCTTAGGCGGATTTGTTTTTTCCGTTTTGACAACTGTATTGGCTGGCTGGGCGATGAATTCTTTTCTTATTCATCATTTTACTGTAATGCAGCTGCTTTCTTTGGGCGGTTTAATCAGTCTGGCAGGTCAGTTAGGTGATTTGGCGGAATCTTTATTTAAGCGTGATGCCGGAATCAAGGATTCAGGCAGTTTGATTCCCGGGCATGGCGGTATTTTAGACCGCTTTGACAGCTTGCTGTTTGCCGTTCCTCTAGTCTATTTTTATTTGCAGTTAGTTGTTTTGACCTGAAAAGGTGGTGAAAATGATTGCATAATTATGTTAAGTTTGTTTTAGGCGTAGGTTTGTTTTTATTGCTTGGATTTTTGCTTTATCATTATATGACAACGCTTTTTCTGCCTTTTTTTATTGCTTTGATTTTAGTTTATTTAATAGAGCCGATAGTTGGTCTTTTGGAAAACAAGCTGCATATGAAAAGAAAATATGCTTCCGGAATAGCTGTATTGGCGATGATTGGTCTTTTGGCCGCTTTTTTATCAGTGATAATTATTAAAGCGTATGGTGAAATAATAACCTTATATAATATTTTGCCGCAGCATTATGATAAAATTAATCAGGAGGTCAGAAACCTGATTGTTTATTTGGAAAATTTTTATCTTGATTTACCATCTCCGGTAATTGATTTAATTGAAAGCAACGTTTCTAAATTTTACGGAGTATTGGAAAAGCTGCTTAATTCCTTTATCGGTTTAATAGCCTCTTTGCCTGATTTTTTGACTATTTTAATTATCAGTGCAATAGCTACCTTTTTTATCAGTAAAGATAAGGAATTGGTTGAAAGATTTTTGCTCCGCCTTATTCCTCTTGATTGGCAGGAGGCGATTAAAAAAGCTCATCAGGAAGTGTTGGTAGCAGTTATTTCTTTTATTAAAGCGCAGCTTATTTTAATTACTATTACTATGGTGGCAACGATTATTGGTCTGACTGTTATTGGGGTAGATTATGCCCTGCTGATTGGGATAGTGACCGGCATTCTTGACTTGCTGCCGGTTTTAGGACCGACAACTTTATTTGTTCCCTGGATCATCTATCTTTTTGCTGTGCAGCAGTATAGTTTAGCAGTCTCACTTTTAATTTTATATGGCAGTTTATTAGTTATAAGGCAGATCTGTGAACCTAAAATTGTAGCAGATGCCCTTGGGGTTCATCCTCTGGCGAGCTTAATGGCTATGTATGTTGGTTTAAAGCTCTTGGGGATTGCCGGAGTTATTTTAGGGCCTTTAACTCTGATCGCTTTAAAGGCGACGATTAGAGCAGGGCTGATTCCTAATTTGCCTAAAGATTAAGAAAAAGGAGTAAAAGATGAAAAAAATAGCAGTATTAGGTTCTACTGGCTCAATAGGCCGGCAGGCTTTAGATATTATTAAACGTTTTCCAGAGTCTTTTCAGGCGACAGTCCTGGCCGCCGGAGGGAATAATTTAGCTTTATTGGAAGAACAAATAAGAATATTCAGACCGGAATTAGCAGTTGTTTTCGATCAGGAAGCGGCTGAGAGATTAAAAGATAAAACTGCTGATTTGGCAGTTGAAATTTTAAGCGGTTTGGATGGACTTAAAAAAGCTGCGGCTTATGACAATACCGATATAGTTTTGACCTCTTTAGTAGGAGCTATTGGCATTTTACCGACTATAGCGGCTCTGGAAAAGGGCAAGACGGTTGCTTTAGCTAATAAGGAAACTCTGGTAGCTGCCGGGGAAATCGTTATGGAGCTGGCGCAAAAAAATAAAGCAGCTATTTTGCCGGTGGACAGTGAACACAGTGCTATTTTTCAAGCTTTGCAGGCAGGAAGGAAGAGTGAGCTGCAAAGGATTTTATTAACAGCCTCAGGCGGGCCTTTCTTTTCCTGGAGCCGGGAGGAGATGGAGCAGGTTACACCGAGTCAGGCCTTAAAACACCCGAATTGGTCTATGGGCGGCAAGATTACTATTGACTCAGCTACGATGATGAATAAAGGCTTGGAAGTAATTGAAGCTAAGTGGTTGTTTGATGTTGCTCCGCAGCAGATTCAGGTAGTAGTTCAGCCGGAGAGCATCATCCATTCAATGGTAGAGTTTAAGGATACCTCAGTAATTGCTCAGATGGGGCTGCCTGATATGCGAGTGCCTATTCAATATGCGTTTACTTACCCTGAGCGCTGGTCTAATCAATTTCCTTCCCTGGATCTATTTGCTTTGCGAAGCCTTAATTTTTTACCGCCTGATTTAGAACGTTTTCCCTGCCTTAAATATGCTTATGCTGCCCTGGAAGCAGGAGGAACCATGCCTGCGGTGTTAAATGCCGCGAATGAGGTAGCTGTTTATGCATTTTTACGTGAAGAAATAAATTTTTTACAGATTGGCGAAGTAGTGGAAAGGGTTATGACTCAGCAGCCAATCGTATATAATCCTGATCTTGATTCTATTTTGGAAGCTGATAGTTTAGCCAGAGAGAAAGCAAATCGGATAATAAAAAAAGAAATTAGGATGGTGAAGTAATGCTGACATTTGTAGCTTTTCTCTTTGTCTTTGGAATTGTGGTATTTGCCCATGAATTAGGCCATTTTTTTCTGGCTAAGGCGGTAGGAGTCAGGGTGGATGAATTTGGTCTGGGCTTTGGTAAAAGATTAGTCAGCTATAAATATGGGGAAACCTTGTATTCGCTTAATTTAGTTCCTCTGGGGGGATTTGTCAGATTAGCCGGTATGGACGGCGATGAAAATAATATGGCGCCTGACAGCTTCAATGCCAAAAAAGTTTGGCAGAGAATAGCGGTAATAGCCAGCGGCCCTTTAATGAATTTTGTTTTGGCTTTGCTTTTAATATTTATCGTCTTCTTTTTTTACGGCATGCCGTCACCTTCTAAATTTACGGTAATTGGTGAGGTGATGCCAGGTCAGCCGGCAGCTGATATCGGTCTGAAGGCCGGAGAGCAGATCATTGCTGTTAACGGCAGCCAGGTGAACAGCTGGGCGGAATTAGTCGATTGTATTGCGAAAAATCCTAATCAGAAGATTAAGTTAAAAATTTTGCAGACTGATTCAGTACAGGTAGAAAAAGAAATTATACCTGTTTATGATCAAGAGATGAAAAAAGGTATGATTGGCATTAAACCGAAGATCGTATATCAGCAGATAGGCTTTTGGCAGTCTTTGAAAATAGCCTGTCTGCAAACCTTTGGAGTGACTGCGGCTATTTTGGTCAGTCTGTTTCAGATGATTACCGGTCAGCTTTCCGGCGATGTGGCAGGTCCTATTGGCATAGCCCAGATGGCAGGTCAGGCTGCCAGAGTGGGCTTTGAGAAGGTTTTGCAGCTGACGGCTATTTTAAGCATCAACCTGGGACTGTTCAATTTGCTTCCTATACCTGCTCTTGACGGCGGCCGTTTGTTTTTTTTGTTTATAGAAGCAATCAGGGGCAAAGCTATCGACCCGAAAAAGGAAGGCTTAGTCCATTTTGCCGGTTTTATAATCCTGATGCTTATTTTATTGTTAGTAACTTATAAGGATATACTGCGGTTATTTTAAAAATTAACAGTTAGGCGAGGTTAAATCATTAAAAAAACGAAGCAAATCAAGGTTGGTCAGCTTTTGTTAGGAGGAGGAGCTCCGGTACTGGTGCAGTCTATGTGCAATACAGATACGCGTGATGTTGAGTCTACAGTCAGGCAGATAGAGGAATTAACTGAAGCCGGCTGTGAAATTATTCGGGTTGCTGTGCCTGACCGCGAAGCGGCTTCTGCTCTGTCTGAAATCAAGAAAAGAATTACTCTGCCTTTAGTGGCAGATATTCATTTCAGTTATCAGCTGGCTTTGGAAGCGATTAAAAACGGAGTTGATGCTTTGCGGATCAATCCGGGCAATATCGGCGGGCAGGAACGCGTCCGCCTGGTGGTAAAAGCCGCCAAGGAGCGCAGCATACCTATTCGCATAGGCGTTAATGCCGGTTCCCTGGAGAAGGATATTTTAGCCCGCTATCAGGGCCTCAGTCCCGAGGCTTTAGTGGAAAGTGCTTTAAATCATGTGCGGATATTGGAAGATGAGGATTTTACCGATATTGTTATTTCGGTTAAGGCTTCTGATATTCAGTTAATGCAGCAGTCATATCGCTTATTAAGTGCAAAGGTCAGCTACCCTTTGCATTTAGGAGTAACTGAGGCCGGAACAGTTTTTTCTGGAACGATTAAGTCAGCCATAGGCATAGGCTCGCTGCTGGCCGAGGGGATAGGAGATACGATTCGCGTCTCCTTAACCGGCAGTCCGGCAGAAGAGGTCAGAGTAGCCTATCAGATTTTAAAATCGCTCCATTTAAGAAAACGCGGGCCGGAGATTATTTCCTGTCCAACCTGCGGGCGCACTCAGGTAAATCTTATTCCCTTAGCGGAAGAGATAGAAAGAAGAGCGCAGCGGCTTACTGCTGATTTAAAAATAGCAGTTATGGGCTGTGCGGTTAATGGACCGGGTGAAGCTAAGGAAGCTGATATCGGTATTGCCGGAGGCAAGGGTGAATATTTACTGTTTAAAAAGGGACAAGTTATGAAAAAGCTTTCTGAGGAAAATATTGCCGATTCTTTTTGGCATGAGATAAAGCAAATGGCAGAGGAGGAAAAATAAAGCAATGAGAATGTCAAATTTACTGATACCGACTTTGAGAGAGGTACCGGCAGAAGCGGAAATCATCAGCCATAAGCTGATGCTGAGGGCAGGCTTAATCAGAAAAACTGCTGCCGGATTATATTCCTATTTACCCCTGGCTTATCGGGTGATTAAAAAAGTAGAAGGGATTATTCGTGAAGAACTGGACCGCAAGGGAGGACAGGAGCTTTTAATGCCTGCTTTGCAGCCGGCTGAATTATGGCAGGAAAGCGGACGCTGGAATGCTTACGGACCGGAAATGGTTCGTTTGACTGACCGGCATAAACGTCAGTTTTGTTTAGGACCTACCCATGAAGAGGTGATAACCGATTTGGTTAAAAAAAATGTAAAATCCTATAAGCAGCTGCCTCTTTTGTTATATCAGATTCAAAGCAAATACCGTGATGAAATCAGACCGCGTTTTGGCTTGATGCGCAGCCGTGAATTTATTATGAAGGATTTATACAGCTTTTCAGCCAGCCAGGAATGTCTGGATGAATGCTATGAAAAAATGTATGATGCTTACAGCCGGATATTTGCCAGATGCGGTTTGCAGTATCGGGCAGTAGAGGCTGACTCCGGAGCCATAGGCGGCAATTCCTCACATGAGTTTATGGTTATTGCTGATTCCGGCGAGGATGAGGTGCTTTATTGCACTTCCTGTGACTATGCAGCTAATGAGGAAAGAGCTGAAACCTATTATGCCGGTCAGAAGCAGGCGGCAGAACCACAGGAGATCATTAAAAAATCTACTCCGGGAATCAAAACTATTGATGATTTGGCTAACTTCCTTTCCTGTTCACCAAAGCTCCTGATCAAAACTCTGTTTTATCAGGTAACCTATGATGATAAGGAAGAACTGGTGGCTGTGCTTATCCGCGGCGACAGAACGGCTAATGAGGTTAAGATTAAAAATCTTTTAAACAGCCTGGAGGCTGAGTTAGCCGATCAGGAAAAGGTAGCAGCCGATTTGAATCTGCCGATTGGCTTTATCGGTCCGATAGGTCTGCCGCAGGATATCAGAGTCTTAGCTGACCGGGAGGTTATGGATTTAACTGATGCTGTTGCTGGGGCTAATGAACCGGATTATCACCTGCTGCACGTTTCTCCTGGACGTGACTTTAAACCTGATTTTATTGCTGACTTAAAGCTTGCCGCAGCCGGTGACCTTTGCCCGAGATGCCAGGCTCCTTTAGCGGCGACCCGCGGAATTGAAGTGGGGCATGTCTTTAAGTTGGGGACTAAGTACAGTAAAGCCTTAGGGGCTAATTTCTTAGATGAAAACGGCAAATCGCAGCCGATGATCATGGGCTGCTATGGCATTGGGGTAGGCAGAACAGTTGCTGCGGCTATTGAGCAGAATCATGATGCTAACGGCATCATCTGGCCGATGCCTTTGGCACCGTATCACGTTATTATCATTCCGGTCAGCATTAAGGATGACCAGCAAAGAGAATTAGCTGAGACCTTGTATGCTGATTGTCTGGCTGCCGGCGTAGAAGTTTTGTTTGACGACCGGAAGGAAAGACCGGGAGTTAAATTTAAGGACGCTGATTTAATCGGCATACCGCTTAAGGTAGTTATCGGCCCTAAAGCGATAGAAGAAAAAACGGTAGAAATCAAGTGCCGTAAGACAGGTGAAGAAATCAAGGTTCCTTTTGCTGAAGCCTTGACTGCTTTACAAGACAGAATAAAAAAAGAAATGATTTAACAGATTTGAGATAGACTGCTTTCCCGGCAGTCTATCTCTTTAGCAGGAATTAACATTTGGCAAAACGAATATAATATTGGTATTAAATCTAGGAAGAGGTGAAAATATGCCAAAACCCTACCGCGTTTTGTTTTTATCGGCCTCTGTCGGTTCCGGTCATTTGAGGGCAGCTGAGGCTTTGGAAGCAGCTTTTGCCAGAAGCTATGGAAAACGCTTGCGATCAAAAATTATTGATGCATTTGGCTATACAAGCCCTCTTTTAAGTAAAATGGTAGTTAATACTTATATGGAGATGATCAAATTAACTCCTTCAGTTTACCGCTACCTGTATAAAAAGGCAGAACGCTCGAACAGCATGACTGAATTCAGCAGCTTGTTAAATAAAATAATGTCAACTAAGCTGAAAAGATTGATTATAGATTTTCGGCCTGATGTAGTTATCTGTACTCATGTTTTTCCCTGTGCGGTTATGTCTGTTTTGAAGAAAAAAACCAGATTAAGAGTGCCTGTCATTGGTATTATTACTGATTTTACGGTACATAATTTCTGGGTTTATCCGAATGTTGATCTCTATACAGTAGCTAATGAGGAATTAAAACAGGAGCTTTTAATAAAAGGCATAGATGAGGCCAAAATAGCAGTGACAGGCATACCTATTCATCCGAAGTTTGCAGAGAAAAGCAATAAAATGCTTATTTATAGTCAGATGAAATTGGATCCGAGTCTGCCTGTTCTGACCGTTATGGGCGGCGGCTTTGGCTTTGGGCCATTAGTTCAGATAGTTAAGGAGCTGAACAAGTTGGACTTGCCTGTGCAGATTGTGGTTATTGTGGGGAAAAATAAAATGCTGCTGAAGAAAATAGCAGAGCTGAAGGCCGAATTTAGCTTTCCTCTGACTGTTTTAGGCTATATCAATAATGTACATGAGATTATGGAGGTATCTGATTTATTGATTACCAAGCCGGGAGGGCTGACTGCTTCAGAAGCTTTGAGCAAGGGGCTGCCTATTGTGATTATGAATCCGATTCCGGGGCAGGAAGAGAAAAATACTGATTTTTTACTGCAGAGTAAAGCAGCAGTAAAGGTAAGAAATATAAAAAGCCTAAGCCCTGCAATCAAAAGAATGCTGGTTCAGCCAGGTTTATTGCAGCAGATGAAGGAAGAAGCGCAAAAGATTGCTTATCCTGCTTCTGCCTCTTTAGTAGTTAATTTAATTGAACAGTTATATTTTCCATTAGCGGGAAGGGAAGATAAAGTAGTTGATTAGTGAACATGAAGTTGTAATGCGTATGATTCTTTCTTTTGTTTTAGGCGGACTTGTAGGGATAGAGCGGGAATGTCACAATAAATCAGCCGGCTTTCGTACTCATATCTTAGTGTGTCTGGGCTCTACTTTAATTATGATTATTTCTATTTATGGCTTTCCGCAGGCTGCGGTAAGAGATCCGGCCCGTTTGGCAGCTCAGGTGGTTTCCGGAATTGGTTTTTTAGGGGCTGGGACTATTTTAAAGGATGGCAATGATATCAGCGGTTTGACGACGGCTGCCAGTCTATGGGTCGTTTCCGGAATCGGTCTGGCTGTCGGGGCAGGCTGCTTTTTGGCTGCGGTGGCAGCTACGGCGTTTTCTTTTTTGACCCTGATTTCACTGGCTCGCTTAGAAAAGCGTTACTTTGGCCGGAAGCAGTCCTGTGAATTTTATATGATTATTGATGAGCGTCCCGGACAAATAGGTGATATAGGCAGTATCCTGGGGCAAAGAGGAATAACGATTAAAAGCCTGGAAACTGAATGCTATAATAAGGATTATAAAAAGATGCAGCTGCATTTGGTCTTAAGGCTGCCGTATCCCTTAAAAAAAGAAGAGGTTTTAACTATACTCGCTGATTTAGAAGGAGTAAATGCTATTGAATTGGGCGATTGAGGAGGAGCAGAGGATGTCTGATACATACCTTATTCGACCCCGGATTAATGAAAAGATCTGGTTGTTGGAGCTTAATGAGGAAGATAAAATTTTAACTGTCTATACTGCTTTAAATATGCAATTGAATGAAAAGGAGCAGGGGAAGCTAAAAAATTTATTGTTGGAGAATAAGTTAAATTCTCTGACAATAAATTTTTCTTCTTATTGGGAAAGAGTCTTAAAAGCGGCTGGCAGGAGTGCCGCTCTGGCTAAGGTCTGGCTGGATAAAAGCAGTTGGCAGTGGGAGCAAAATATTTTGTCGCTGACGGTTAATGATGCCTGCGGCAAGGAAATACTGGAACAAAAGGAAATAGATAAATTTATTGCTGAGCTTTTTTGCCATGATTTAGGTCAAAGTATTAAAGTAAAGTTTATTTTAGCTCCTGCTCAGGAAAGCTGGGAAGAGGTTTTGCAGCAGGAGGATGAAAAATATTGGGAGTCGGTTGAGCAGTTAGCCATGCCGCAGGAAGAAAAGAAGGCGCCTGATAAGGAGTGTGCTGTACCGGAGATTTTATTGGGCAAGGAGATTACTGATCTGCCTGTCAGTCTTAAGGAAATAGCTGAGGAAGAAAAGAAGATAACTGTTACGGGTGAAATTATAGAGCTTGATATTCGGGAATTAAAAAACGGCGGCAAGCTGATTTCTTTTGCTCTTACGGATAAGACTGATTCTTTGACGGTAAAGGTATTTGAAAAGGAAAAACAGCCGCTGAGCAAATGGCTGAAAAAAGGGCAGTATTTATTGGTGCGCGGTTCTGTGCAGTATGATAAATTTTCCCAGGAATTGACCATGATGGCTCAGGATATCAATCAGGCTGAAAAACCGCTGAGAAAGGATTTAGCTGAGGAAAAAAGGATAGAGCTGCATCTGCATACCAAGATGAGTGATATGGACGGAACTCTGGAGATAAGTGAGATGCTTAAAACTTTGGCTGACTGGGGGCATAGTGCAGTTGCGATTACCGACCATGGTGCGGTGCAGGGCTTTCCGATCATATCTCAGGCGGTGCAGGAAGCGGTGAAGGAAAAATATCTTAAAGAAGATTTTAAGGTTATCTATGGTGTAGAGGGTTATTTGGTTAATGATGGGGAAAGCCTGGTTGCTGGAGCGCGTGACCTTGCCTTAGAGGAAGAAAGCTTTGTCGTTTTTGATTTAGAGACGAGCGGTCTTAATCCGCAGACGGCGGAAATCATTGAAATCGGTGCGGTCAAGATTGAAAAGGGCAAGATCGTTGCGGAATATAAAACCTTTGTGGCGTTTAAGGGTGATCTGCCGGTAAAAATTATTGAGCTTACCGGCATAGATAATCATATGCTGGCCGGTGCTCCGGGAATTAAAGAGGTGCTGGCTGAATTTATGGATTTTATAGGTGACAGCTGTCTGGTTGCCCATAATGCTAAATTTGATGTGGGATTTCTGAATAATAAGCTTAAGAGAGAATATCAGAAAACGCTGACTAATCCGGTAGCTGATACTTTGACTTTGGCGAGGATTTTAGTGCCGGAGCTGAAAAATCATAAATTAAATACCTTGACTAAGCATTTTAAAATTACTCTGGAAAATCATCATCGGGCTTTGGATGATGCTAAGGCTGCCGGATTGCTCTGGCTTAAGCTGCTGGATATTTTAAAGGCTCAGGGACTTGGCACTTTAGCGGCAATCAATACCTTGCAGGATAAGGTGAGCACAGACCGTCTGAAAACGTATCATATTATTCTGCTGGTTAAGAATTTGACCGGCTTGGAAAATCTTTACCGCTTAATATCTTTATCGCATACGAAGTATTTTTACCGCAAGCCGCGTATTCCCCGCAGTGAGCTGATGCGGCACAGGGAAGGGCTGATCATCGGTTCGGCCTGTGAAGCGGGAGAGCTGATTCAGGCTTATCTGGGAGGAGCTGATTTTGACAAGCTGAAAAAGATAGCTGATTTTTATGATTATCTGGAGATACAGCCTATAGGTAATAATTATTTTATGCTGGAGCAGGGATTAATTGCCGATGAGGCTGGTTTACAGAAAATTAATCAAACTATCTGTCAATTGGGGGAAGAAATGCATAAGCCGGTAGCAGCGACTGGGGATGTGCATTTTCTGCAGCCGGAGGATGCCATTTATCGGGAAATTCTCTTACAGGCTCAGGGCTTTCCTGATGCCGATAAGCAGCCTCCTTTATATTTGAAGACTACGGAGGAAATGCTGGCCGATTTTGCTTATTTGGGAGATAAGAAGGCTCATGAGGTAGTTATTGATAATACTCATTTGATAGCTGACTGGATTGAACCGATACAGCCTGTGCCTAATGATTTTTGTCCGCCGGAGATAGAAGGGGCTGAAGACCAGATCAAAGAAATGGCTTATACTAAGGCTTATGCTTTATATGGCGATCCTTTGCCTGATGAGGTCAAGAAGGTTCTGGAAAAAGAATTGAATTCTATTATCAGCAACGGCTTTTCTGTCTTGTATCTGATTGCTCATAAGCTGGTGAAAAAATCGCTTGATGATGGTTATCTGGTAGGCTCCCGTGGGTCGGTAGGCTCTTCACTGGTAGCTTATTTATGTGATATTACGGAGGTTAATGCTCTGCCGCCGCATTATCTTTGTCCTAACTGCCGTCACAGCATATTTGTTGAGGAAGGAACGGTGGGAACCGGCTTTGATCTGCCTGATAAGCTTTGTCCTCAATGCTCCCAGCCGATGAAAAAGGACGGACTGGATATCCCGTTCGAGGTTTTTTTAGGCTTCAATGGTGATAAGGTGCCTGATATTGATTTGAATTTTTCCGGGGAGTATCAGGGCAAGGTACACAAATACACTGAGGAGCTGTTCGGCAGCGGTTATGTTTTTAAGGCCGGAACTATTGCTACGGTAGCGGAAAAGACGGCTTACGGTTTTGTAAAGAATTACTGCGAGGAAAAAAACCTGCTGCTGCGCCAGGCGGAGCTCAATCGTCTGGCTAAGGGCTGTACCGGAGTAAAGAGGACGACAGGGCAGCATCCGGGAGGCGTTATAGTTGTGCCGAAGAATACGGATATTCACCGCTTCTGCCCGATTCAATATCCGGCAAATGACAAGAATGCTGAGATGTACACCTCGCACTTTGATTATCATTCCATTGATGCCTGTCTGGTCAAGCTGGATATATTAGGACACGATGATCCGACAGCTATCAGAATGCTGCAGGATCTGACCGGAGTTGATCCGAAGAGCATTCCGCTTGACGATCCGGAAACGATGAAGATCTTTTCCGGGCTTGGTTCCTTGGGAGTAACTGCGGAAGAATTGGGCTGTAAAATAGGCACCATAGCTATTCCGGAGTTTGGGACTAAATTTGTGCGTCAGATGCTGGAGGATACTATGCCGACTACTTTTTCTGAGCTGGTCAGAATTGCCGGACTGTCCCAC
>JBJDXG010000200.1:0-3157 GCA_051866555.1 bacterium
GGTTTATCGGCTTTTAAATTATCATAGATAGCGTTGACCATAGCCGGATTAAATTCTTTAGAACCAAGACCATAACGTCCTGCATATACCTCCGGAGTATGTGCCTGACCATAAAGCACTGCACAAACATCCTGATACAAAGGCTCTCCAGGAGCACCAGGCTCTTTAGTACGGTCAAGAACTGCTACTCTTTTGCAGCTTGCAGGCAGCTTAGCTAAGAAATGCTCAGCAGAGAATGGACGGTAAAGATGAACCTTGATCAAGCCTACTTTTTCACCCTTAGCCATTAAGTAATCTATTGTTTCTTCAATTACATCACAGCCTGAACCCATAGCAATAATAACATATTCAGCATCAGAAGCTCCATGATAGTCGAATAAATGATATTCTCTGCCAGTCAATTTGCTGACTTTTTCCATCATTTTTTCCACAATAGCCGGAGTATTTTGATAATATGTATTGCTGCTTTCTTTATTTTGGAAGAAAATATCAGGGTTTTGCGCAGTTCCTCTGATTTGCGGATGCTCCGGATTCAGAGCTCTTTTTCTGAAATCAGCTATATCCTCCATATCAACCAGACCGGCAATATCTTCATAATCAATCAGCTCTACCTTTTGGATTTCATGGGAAGTGCGGAAGCCATCAAAGAAATGCAAAAACGGTACTTTAGCTTTCAAGGTTGATAAATGAGCAACTAAAGCTAAATCCATTACTTCCTGCACGGAATTAGAAGCCAGCATAGCAAAGCCAGTTTGTCTGGTTGCCATAACGTCACTATGATCCCCAAAGATAGAAAGCGCATGAGTTGCTATAGCACGAGCTGTTACATGAAATACAGAAGGAAGCAGCTCTCCGGCAATTTTATACATATTAGGAATCATTAATAAAAGACCTTGAGAAGCCGTAAAAGTAGAAGTTAATGCTCCGGCTGCCAAAGAACCGTGAACAGCACCTGCAGCACCAGCCTCTGACTGCATTTCTGCTACTTTCAGTACCTGACCAAAAAGATTTTTGCGGCCGGCTGCTGCCCAGTCATCACAAACCTCACCCATGGTAGAGGACGGGGTAATAGGATAAATTGCAGCTACATCACTGAAAGCATACGCAATATGAGCTGCGGCAGTATTTCCATCGATTGTTTTCTTTGCCATAAAAAATTCACTCCTTTGCTTTATTGCTTAATTGACAAAATTTAAAATATTTTGTTTCTTTTAAGTACTAAATAAAATACAATAACTTGTTTTATATTATACAACTTCTTGCTGCGAATAACAATCATAAATTTCACTATTTTTAAATTTTTCTCTAAAAAGAGTACACTTTTTAAGTTTCATTGCATACTCATAACTGAATAAGCAATTTAAAAAATAAGGAAGGTGATCAAATGTGCGGCATCACAGGCTGGATCGATCTTACAGAAGATCTTGCCTCCCAAGCTTCCCTGGTAAAAACCATGGCTGCCACTCTGACTCCACGCGGACCGGATGCTTCCGGTATCTGGATTTCACCTCAGGCAGTTCTGGCCCATAAAAGACTTTCTGTCATTGACCCGGCCGGAGGAAAGCAGCCCCTGCACCGAAAATTCCATAATCAGAATTACATATTAATTTATAATGGTGAGCTTTACAATACTCAGGACTTAAAGCAGGAGCTAAAGTCAGCAGGCTATGAATTTCACACCAGCTGCGATACTGAGGTAGTCCTCATCTCCTATATTCACTGGGGCACAGACTGCTTAAAGCACCTGAACGGCATTTTTGCCTTTGCCGTTTGGCAGGAAGAAAAACAGACCTTATTTTTAGCCCGTGACCGTTTAGGCATAAAGCCTTTATTCTACAGTCAGATAAATAACTCACTGCTTTTTGCTTCAGAAATCAAGGCTCTTTTAAAGCACCCGTATATACCTGCTGAAATCGATCAGGAGGGCCTGGCTGAAATCTTTTTTATCGGGCCTGCCCGAACTCCGGGACATGGAGTATTCTGCAACATTAAGGAAGTAAAGCCGGGACATTATCTTTTATGGCAGCAGGGAAAAATAAAAATCAGCCGCTATTGGCAGCTTAAAAGCCAGCCGCATACCGATTCTTTAGAGCAAACGATTGCTAAAATCCAGGAGCTGCTGCATGATTCAGCCAGAAGGCAAATGGTTTCCGATGTTCCGATAGGAACCTTTCTTTCCGGCGGTCTTGATTCCAGTATCCTGACAGCGTATGCCGCCCAAGCAGGCAAAGGACAGCTGATCACCTACTCAGTAGATTACCAGGATAATGACCTGTACTTTAAGCCAAACCATTTCCAGCCCAACTCTGACTCATATTGGATAGGCTTAATGCAGAAGCAGTTCCAAACCAGGCATACAACCGTAGTCCTCAAAACAGAGCAGCTTTTAGAAGGACTGAAGGATGCCGTTCTGGCCCGTGATCTGCCGGGAATGGCTGATGTAGACGCATCATTTTTACTTTTCTGCCGGGCAATAAAAAAAGAAGTCACTGTCATGATCTCCGGTGAATGTGCCGATGAAATTTTCGGCGGCTACCCCTGGTTCCACAGTGAAAAAGCACTTGATTTCACCGGATTTCCCTGGTCAAGATCGTTAGAACAGAGAAAAGAGCTCTTACTGCCTGACTTAATTGCTGAAATCAAGCCGGAAGAATATGTAGAGAAAAGAAAGGCTGAAACCTTAGCCGAAGTTCCTTATCTTGCTAATGAGAGCGAAAATGACTGCAAAAAACGTGAGCTTTTCTATCTTAACTATCACTGGTTTATGACAACCCTGCTTGACCGCACAGACAGAATGAGCATGGCCGCCGGACTGGAGGTAAGAGTTCCCTTCTGCGACCACCGTTTAGTTGAATACGTCTGGAACATTCCCTGGGCTATGAAAGCCTATGGTCACAGAGAAAAAGGACTGCTCAGAGAAGCAGTTAAAGGATTGCTGCCGGAGGAAGTCAGAATGCGCAAAAAGAGCCCTTATCCGAAAACCCATAACCCGGCTTATCTGCATGGGATTCAGGAAAAGCTAAAGGCCATTCTGCAAAATCCCGCAGCTCCTATTCACCAAATCATCAACCCAAAATATATCAGGCAATTGCTTCAGGCAGAACAGGATTTACTCACAGTGCCGTTTTTCGGCCAGCTAATGACCGGCCCTCAGCTC
>JBJDXG010000201.1:0-3137 GCA_051866555.1 bacterium
GAAATGGTTGCTCATTTAAAAGCTAAACAGGTAGTGATTGTCAATCTGGAAAATGCCGAACCGGATGTTGCCCGTCAGATCATTGATTTTTTAAGCGGAGCTGTCTATGCTTTAGAAGGCAGTATGCGGAAAATTAAAGAATTTGTTTTTGTAGTTTCACCAAACACAGTAGAAATTACTGCTGAGATTAAACGTGAATTACAGGAAAGAACTAATCCTTTCTGGGGGAGATAATTAAAAGATGAACAGTAAAAAAATAGGCTTTATCGGAGCAGGCTCTATGGGACAGGCTATAATTAAAGGATTTATAGAAACCAAAGCAGCTGACAGGGAGGATATAGTAGCCTTTGCCAGAAGTGAAACGACCAGAGAGCTGCTGAAAAAGAATTTAGCTATCAAAACGGCTGCTTCCAATCAGGAGGTAGTTAAAGAAGCGGAGGTTATTTTTCTGGCAGTTAAACCGCAGGTCTTACCGCAGGTTTTAAATGAATTAAAGGGCTGCTTCAGTGCTGATAAGCTGGTTGTTTCCATTGCTGCCGGTGTTACTTTAGCTAAATTGGAAGAATTGCTGGGCTCAGGAATACCGGTTATCAGAGTTATGCCCAATACCCCTTGTCTGGTTCAGGCCGGAGCTTCTGCTTTTTCTCTTGGTACCTGGGCAAAAGAAGAGGACGGCAAGTGGCTGCAACAGATGCTTCAGGCTTTGGGCTGTGCTGTTCTGGTTCCGGAAAAGCTGATGGATGCAGTAACTGGTCTCAGCGGCAGCGGTCCGGCTTATGTATATCTGGCTGTTGAAGCTTTGGCTGACGGCGGAGTAAGGGAAGGTCTGTCCAGAAAAGATGCTCTTCTTTTGGCAGCTCAGACAGTAATGGGAGCAGCTAAGATGGCGCTGGAAACAGGTGAACATCCCGGAGCTTTAAAGGATAAAGTAACCTCTCCCGGAGGAACGACGATTGAGGGTGTCCGCGTTTTAGAAGAAAGCGGTTTTCGCTCTGCTTTAATGAATGCAGTGATAGCAGCCAGCAGTAAATCACAGGAGTTAGGTGGAAATTAAGATGAAAGTGGCAAGGGAACAAATATTAGCAGCTTTAAATGAAGAAGAAAAAACAACAGCAGCTTTGATTTTGGATAAAGCTGAAAAGGCTTTATTTTCACAGAATTATGTAATAACTGACTTTCTCGATCCGGCCGGTCTGGATATTGCCATGAAGGTTTTGCAGCAGGTAGAAGAAGTAAGTTATCTTTTAGCCGGAGGCTATCCTTTAGCTGAAAGGAAAAAGATAATCATCATTCCGGTTTATTATCTTATGGATATTAAGGATGAGGGTATCAGCGTTTTGGAGATTTCCGGCAATGCTAAATTTTTTCAGGCCACTCATCGCGATTATTTAGGCTCTATTTTAGGTTTGGGAATTAAAAGAGAGAAAATAGGGGATATCCTGGTCTTAGAGCATTCCTGTCAGGTGATAGTCAGCAGTGATATCAAAGAATATATCGCAGCTAATCTGGATAAAGTGGGCAAGGCAGGAGTAAAAGTTAAGGAAATAGATCCTGAACAATTGCGCTTTAAGGCTGAAAAGGTAAAGGAAATCAAGACTACTGTACCGTCATTGCGTTTAGACGCAGTAGCCAGCTCCGGCTTCGGCATTTCTCGCAGCCGTATGGCGAAGGAAATCACTGCCGAGCTGGTAAAGGTCAACTGGAAGGTAATTACCAGTGCTTCCTATCAGGTAAAACCGGAGGACATCATATCTGTCCGCGGCAAGGGACGGGTAATGATAGAGGAAATTAAAGGTGAAACTAAAAAAGGCAGAATTGCTCTTGTTTTAAAGCGTTATATGTAAGAAAGAGGTGGAAATAGTGGCTTTAACACCGGTAGATATCAGTCATAAGGATTTTAAAAAAAGCTTTCGCGGCTACAATGCAGAAGAGGTAAAGGACTTTTTAGAAAAATTAGCTAAAGAATATGAAAAGCTCTATCAGGAAAATTATATATTACAGGAAAACAAAAATGAACTGGAGAAAAAATTAAATCATTACTTTGAAATAGAGGAATCATTGCGCAATGCTTTGATTTTAGCGCAGGATACGGCTGAAATGACTAAAAACAATGCTAAACAGGAAGCAGAGCTTATTATTCAGGAAGCTCACCTGAAGGCAGAAAAGATAGAAGCAGAGAGCAATCTTCAGGTTGACGCTATCTTAAAAAAATTAGAAGACTTAAAACAGGAAGAACGCTTCTTCAGAATAAAGTTTAAGGCTTTATTGGAAAGCCATTTGCAGTTAACGGCTAAAGAGGAAGAAGAGGACAATGAAAACCTTGATGAAACTAAAAAAGTATTAGTAGTAAGTGAGGAAGAATAATGGAAAAGCGAATTGCTGTGGTAGGGATCATGGTTCAGCTTGACGAACAGCCAATGATGAAGATCAATGAGATTTTAAGCCGTTATTCAGCGAATATCCTGGGCCGGCAGGGTGTTCCGCGCCGGGAAAAGGGCTTTGCCGTTATTTCTTTAATCATTGAAGGAACTACTGACGAGATAGGAGCTTTAACCGGAAAATTAGGCAATATTCATGGTGTAAAGGTTAAATCTGCTATCACCGCTTAAGGAGGAAAAAGATGACGATTGCATTAATGGGAGCAATGGAAGAGGAAGTTTGCTGGCTGAAGGATGATCTGCAGCAGGCAAAAAAGGTAACTAAAGCAGGAATTGAATTTGTTGAGGGAAAATTAGGTGATGAAAAGGTCGTGGTAGTTCATGGCGGCATAGGCAAGGTAAATGCGGCTGTTTGCAGTCAGATCTTAATTGATGATTTTCAGATAAGCAAGCTTATTTTTACCGGAGTTGCCGGCTGCTTAAATCAGGATTTGGATATAGGCGATATCGTCATTTCCGCTGATACAGTACAGCATGATGTTGATGCTTCAGCCTTTGGCTATGATTTGGGTCATATTCCGCGTCTGGCAGAGAAATTCTTTTCAGCTGATAAGGAATTGATAGAGCTTGCTTTGCAGGCAAGTGAAGGGCTGAAATTTGCCGGACATCCGCTGAAAGCCATTACAGGGCGTATTTTATCCGGCGACCAGTTTATTGCTTCAGCTGAAAAATGTCGGTGGCTCAGAGAAACCTTTGCCG
>JBJDXG010000202.1:0-13568 GCA_051866555.1 bacterium
ATCTAAAATCTGAGCGATATGCTCCTTAGTAACCTCGCCTTGAACTTCCAGACTGACCTTATTATTTAATGACAGAATATGTTCACCTGCAATCCCTACATAAACCTCAGTGATTTTAAATTCAGCTAAATCCTCTGCCCTTTTCACAGCTGTCCTGATTGCCTGAGTCACACTATCCAGATCAACTACCAAACCTCTGTTTACCCCAGAGGAAGGAGCAGTTCCAATTGCAATAACCTCCATTTTACCGCTGTACGTTACCTCGGCAACAAAAACACAAATCTTTGTTGACCCTAAATCCAGACCTGCTATCACTTCCCTCTTTATAGTCAAAGTATTTTCCTCCAACCCTGCTTAATTACCTATTTTTATTCTTAACTTGTATAATTCAACAAAAGCCCTTTATTTCCTCTTTCTTTAATGCAAAAGAAGGCGACGAATAATTGCCAAATTCTGAAATAAACGCATACCAAAGCCTACAGTTGCCGCCAGATATAAATTAACCCCCAGCTTATCTCCTAAAAAGGTTAAAAGAGCCGCCAATAAAGCATTAGTAAAAAAGCCGGTAATAAATATATGATGATTAAATTTTTTTTCCAATCCCGCTCTGATTCCGCCAAATACCGAATCAAGAGCTGCTAAAATAGCCATAGCCATATAATTAACATATAAAGGAGAGATATGAATTGAAGAAACAAGTCCGATAAAAAATCCTAAAATTAGACCAATGCCTGCCAGCCACACTTCTATTCACCCGCTTTCTTAGGTTTAGCATAATAAAAATAATATTCATTCAAATCCGCCGGAATAGTTACTGTTTCTTTTTTCTTCACCGCAACCTGAAGACCGTACTGCTTAGCAAAATAATTTAAAGCATCTATGATCCCTCCCGAAAGGTTTAAGGCTGTATAAAGCATATCAGTATCACCCAAGGCCGTAATTACATAGGGAGGAACCAGCCTGGTCCGGTTGATAGAGATCGTAGGCCCGGCACAGGTGATTTCTGTATTGGCCCTGATTCTCTGGTTATTAACCGCTACCGCCTCTGCACCGCTGGCCCAGAGCTCATTAACGACCTTTAAAATATCTTCATTATGAATGATATACAGGTTACCGTCCTCATTAGGCTGGGGCTTTCTTTTACTGTCATCTAAAATCACTTCAAGCCCTTCACCCTGCAGCTTAACCACGCCGGATAAGATTTTTATTTCTCTTAATTCATCAGAACCAACTGCTACCTTTTCCTGACGGGAATTCAAGAGCTCATCCAGTCTTTTAGCCTTCTTTTCCAGGCTGCGCTTATATTCTTCTTCCTTTTTCAGCATAGCTGTCAATTCTTCTATTCTTCTGGTCGGAGTCGCCTCACTGATGCTTTTCTGAGTTTGGAACTGAATAGCTAATAAAATACCCAGAAAAACACAGACCGAGGCTATCGAAATATGCCATTTTTCTATTCCCTTCAAAATTCAGCACCCTCAATCTTTCTCTACCATTACAGCTTTATTAAATTTAACGGTTCCGCGATACGGCGGAATATCTATCTTTTCCTGATTATTTATTTTAATCTTAATGCCCCAGACTGCTAAAGTATCGATTATGCCATTTTCCAATTTCAAAGCACCTTCTAATTTTTTAGCATTGCCTATGGCTTTAATTTCATAAGGTGTATTAATTGCTGTATTATTAACTATAATATTAGACCCGGCCCAACGAATCTCACTGATAGCTACAATTCTTTGACCATTGATAGATATAGCCTCAGCACCAGCCGCCTTCAGCTCATTGACGGTGCGCAATAAATCCTCATCCTGAACTGCATTCAGGTTATTGGGAGTACGCTCATTATTTTCATTTAAATTAATTATAATTCCCGGTCCCTGCATTGCCGTAAGTCCTGCCAAAACCCGCAGCCGGTCATATTCCACAGAATTTTCACCAGACATATTTTTATCTGATTCGAGCAGCTTTTTCTGCTTATTGATCTTCTCTTCTAACTGAATCCTGCTTTCCTTCGTTTTTTTCAGCATCACCGCTATTTCCTCAACCCGCCTGGTCGGAGTTGCTTCACTGATGCTCTGCTGTGACTTGAACTGAATTGCCAGTAACATTCCTAAAATTATCGCAATAAAGGCTACAGAAATCTGCCAGTTCTTCTGCCGCAATTTCTTCCTCTCCTATCTCCATTTAATGACCGGTCTGTCAAAACGCATATCAACATATTCAATCGCTGAATTTTTCACCTGACTGTCCTGAAGCAGCGGAATCAATATCTTCATCTTTTTTTCCAGGTCAGAATAGCCGCCCAGCCGTATTTCCAGACCATCTATCATATAAATCAATAAATTATCCTTTTGCTGCAGATTTATTTCTGATATCTTGCTTAAAATTCCTTCCCCCAAAAGACTGCAGCTGTTCAAAACCTGGAGAAGATTATTGCCGGTAATCTGCTTGCCGGGAGCAACCTTCCCCTGATAGCTTACCCCGGTTATAAGCGGCAGGTTATCCTGACAAAAAACATCGTTGGACAAAGCAACCCCCTGCTTGTCCACATTAATAAACTTTTGATTAATGATTAGAGTAGCCAAAGGCTCCCTTTCTTTTATCCTGATTATGACCTTGTCGGGCAGCCGACGTTTAATTTCTATATCCTCCACCCAGCAATTAGCCCGCAGCTGTTTAGTCAGGCTTTTATAATTCAGGCTGAAAATATTCGCTCCCTTTTCTATTTCGCATAATTCAAGCACCTGACGAACAGTTAAATATTTTGTTCCCTCAACCTTAACTGCCGTAATAGCAAAATAAGAAGAATGCATAAAAGCAATGCAAGCAAATACCAAAACTAAAAATAAAAAAAACAGGCGAAAAGAATAACTTATCCTCTTTTTATTTTTAATTTTCTGCCTTACCCTGCTCACTGCCCTTTCACCCCCTGTCAGCTTTTTTACAGAAACTCTTCTATTTATTATAGCATTTTCTCCGGCGAAAAAAAGAAAAAAATAATTAAAGCCCTTAAAATTAAGGGCTTAAGCTAACTTATTTTAGCTCCTAAGGAAAGAAGCTTTTGAGTCAGGTTTTCATAACCGCGGGCAATATGCTGTAATCCATGAACCACAGTAGTGCCCTTAGCAGCAAGACCCGCTAAAACCAAGGCAACTCCGGCCCTCAAATCACTGGCTTCAACATTGGCTCCCATCAAGCCTTCAACCCCTCTTACCACAGCGATATTTCTTTCCACCGCTATATCAGCACCCATGCGGCGCAATTCGTCAACATGCTTCAAGCGTCCTTCAAAAACAGTTTCATTTAAAACCGAAGTACCGGCAGCCAAAGTCATTAAGGTCATTATCTGGGGCTGCATATCTGTCGGGAAACCGGGATAGGGAGCAGTCCTTATATCAAAGGGTTTGATACAGCCGCTGCCCTTAACCGCTAAGCAGTCTGCCTGACAACAAAATTTCACTCCTGTTTCCTCCAGCTTACAGCGTACAGCGTCAAGATGCTCCAGCTTTATATCCTCCAGCTCGATTTCTCCTCCGGTCAGAGCTGCAGCAATCATAAAGGTTCCCGCCTCTATTCTGTCAGGAATAATCGTATGCTCTCCTCCGGTTAAATGCTTTTGCCCCCTGATAATAATCGTTTCACTGCCTGCACCGGAAATATCTGCCCCCAATCTCAAGAGAAAATTCTGCAAATCAACGATTTCCGGTTCTTTGGCTGCATTGCTGATTATCGTCTGCCCTCTGGCTAAAACAGCTGCCATCATAATATTCTCCGTAGCACCCACACTGGGAAAATCAAGATGGATCTCTGCTCCATGCAGCTCCTTAGCCTCAGCATAAATAAAGCCATACCGCTCTTCAATCCTGACCCCCATAGCAGCCAGACCCTTAAAATGCAGATTCATCGGCCTAGAACCAATAGCACAGCCGCCGGGATAAGCAATGACCGCCCTGCCCTCGCGGCCGAGCAAAGCACCTAAAACCAGATTAGAAGCCCTCATCTCCCGCATCAGATATTCCGGAACCTCATGAGCAGTCAGATGCCCTGCCTTTACTGCAGCAACTCCATTATCCCACTCAGCCTCAGCTCCCAGATGACAGAGAACCTTAAGCATACTTTTTACATCATTAATTTCCGGTACTCTGCGAATCACACAGCGTTCCTCAGTTAAAATACTCGCTGCCAAAATCGGCAGGGCAGCATTTTTAGCTCCGCTGAGCAAAATTCGGCCCTTTAACCTCTCGCCACCTTCTATTCTCATATCGTAAAATCCTCCATTTCCTGCTGGAGTCCAATCTTACTCTCCGATGACTTTAATCTCAGGTTCTAAAAGAATGTGATATTTTTCCTGTACCCTTTTTTGAATCAGCTTAATCAGCTGCAATACATCCTGAGCAGTTGCTCCCCCTTCATTAACTATGAAATTAGCATGCAGCTCAGAAACAGCTGCCTGCCCCTGCTTAAACCCTTTAAAGCCTAATTCTTCAATCAGTCTTCCGGCAGCAAATCCCTTTGGATTACGAAAAATGCTGCCCGCATTAGGCATTGACAAAGGCTGACTTCTCTTTCTCTTAGCCACTGCTGCCTGTAAATTTTTCTGCAGCTCTTCCCTTTCACCTGGTGATAAACTGAGCTTTACCGCAGCAATTAAGTAATCTCTTTCCTGCAAAATGCTTCTCCGGTAAGCAAAAGCCATTTCCTCCCGGCTTAAAACCTTAACCTGTCCGGTACGGTCAAAAACAGTAACACTTTGTACCGCATCCCCTATGCACTGTCCTAAAGCTCCTGCATTCATTACCAAAGCTCCGCCTACCGTTCCGGGAATACCGGCTAAAAGCTCCAGCCCTGAAAGTCCGGCCTTAGCAGTTCTGACAGCTAAGACCGGCAGCATAGCACCGGCTCCTGCCGTTATCTCACAGCCGTTTAAAACAATATTTTTAAATTCACCGGTCAGCTTAACCACCAGTCCCCGTATTCCCCGGTCACTGATTAAAAGGTTGCTCCCATTGCCCAGAATAAACAGCGGTATTTTTCTCTTAGCCGCTTCAGTGATAAGCAGCCGTAAATCATCCTGGTTTTCAGCCAAAACAAATAAGTCAGCCGGACCGCCGATTTTCAGAGTAGTATGAGCGGCCAGGATTTCATTGCGTTTTACCCTTCCAGGCAGATTTAACTGTAAATACTCAAACAGATCATCCATTAGCCTTTCTCCCAAGACACTTCTCCAAAAGGCAAGGCCCTATTTGGCAAACATCTCCTGCTCCCACAGTAACAATTAAATCACCGGTCGCAAAATTAGCCGCCAAATAATCAACTATCTCTTCCTTTTCAGCAAAAAAGAGTACCTCCTTGCCCTTAGCTTCAGCAATATCACGAGCCAGCTTTTCAGCACTGACACCCTCTATTGGGTCTTCACTGGCTGCATAGATGGTATTCATTAACAATAGATCAACAGCATCAAAGGCCTGCATAAATTCCTGATACAAAAGCTTGGTTCTGGTATAGCGGTGCGGCTGGAATACAGCTATCAAACGCCCCTGCCAGCCATTGCGGGCCGCCTGCAGTACAGCCTTGATTTCAGTCGGATGATGCGCATAATCATCCACGATCATAGTTTCAGCATCCAGATTGCCTATAAGCTGAAATCTTCTCTGTACTCCCTTGAAATCTGCCAGCACCTGACTTATCTTAGCAAAGGGCATTCCTATTTCCAGACAAACACCTGCTGCCGCCAAAGCATTATAAACATTATGTAGACCCGGAATTTTCAGCTTAATCGTGCCTAAATTCCTGCCTCTCTGCCAAACCTGAAAAGAAGAGCCCAGCTTGGCAAAAGCAATATCCTTAGCCATATAGTCTGCTTCATTATTTATGCCATAGGTTAAACAGCGGGAAGATAATTTATCCTTAATCAAATGAATATTAGCATCATCCCAGCAAAGCAAAGCAAAGCCATTGTCAGGCAACTGATTAATATACTGCACAAAAGCCGCTCTGATATTTTCTACTGTTCCATAATGATCTAAATGATCATCCTCTATATTAGTCACCACAGTTGCCAGCGGCAGCAGATTAACCATTGAGCCGTCACTCTCATCTGCTTCAGCCACCAGATAATCTCCCTGTCCCAGCTTGGCATTTATGCCTAAATCATTGACTATTCCGCCTATGACCACAGTAGGATCAAAAGCATTTTTCTCCAGTATAGTCGCAATCATTGAACTGGTAGTCGTCTTGCCATGAGCACCGGCCACGGCAATCCCGCTTTTTTGCCGCATCAAGTAAGCCAGCATCTTTGCTCTCTGCCAAATAGGCAGATTTCTTTTTTTAGCTTCAACAACTTCCGGATTATCTTCTCTAATCGCTGAAGATACCACGACTATCTCCGTTTCCTGCGGTAAATTTTCAGCCGCATGGCCTTCAAATATAACTGCACCCAATTTTTCCAGCCCGCTGGTTATCCCTGATTTTTTTAAATCAGAACCGGATACCTTCTTGCCCTGTTCTGCCAGAACTCTGGCAATTCCACTCATGCCAACTCCGCCAACGCCAATAAAATGTATATGATCGAACAACTCTTGCACTAACTACACTCTCCTTCATTTCACTCTAAATAACTGCTTCTTTTACATGATATGCCTTTCTCAGCAGATTGTTACCGTTAATCGGCTTGTCCCAGCTTCTCAACCAGTTCTGCAATATCAGCAGCAGCAGTGATTTTTCCCAATTCCCGACACTTAACGCTCATAGCTTTAAGCTTTTCATTATCTCTAATTAAATTAAACAAAGACTCAGCTAAAACATCTCCTTGTAAATCCTTATCTAATAAAACTAAAGCAGCTCCCGCTTTCTCCAAAGTACGGGCATTATATTCCTGATGATTATCAGTCGCATACGGATAAGGAATCAGAATAGCCGGAATTCCTCTCGCTGTCAGCTCAGCCAGAGTAGTAGCCCCTGAACGGCAGATAACTAAATCAGCAGCCGCAAGCGCACTTGGCATATCATACAAATAGGGCTTAAAAATAATGTTCCCTTTTTTTACCTCCTGTATCCCCTTATTCTGACCGCTCACCCAGGAAAAATCATTGGCTCCGGTAACATGGACAACCTGTAAGTCACTCTGCTGCTTAATTAAATCAGCAATATCGATTAAAGCCTGATTAATACTGTGAGCCCCCCTGCTCCCGCCAAAAACCAGAACCGTTTTTTTCTCAGGTGACAGGTTCAATTTTTTTATTCCTTCAGCCCTTTTCGCAGCTAACACCTCAGGACGCACAGGATTGCCGGTTATAAGGCACTTTCCTACAGGAAAATAACGCTCTGTTTCAGGATAGGTCAGAGCTATTCTGGTGACCCACCTGCCCAGTATCCGATTAGTGACTCCGGGAAAGGCATTTTGTTCATGGACAACGACCGGTATTTTATGCCAGGCTGACAATAAAGCCACCGGGCCGGAAACGTAACCTCCGGTAGCCACAACAACGTCAGGCTTAAAATCAGCAATAATCCTTCTCGCCTGCCACAAGCCCTGAACCAGCTTGCCTAAAGTCCGCAGCATCTTCCAGCTTAGCTTCCGGGGCATGCCCTCAACCGTTATAGTCTGAAAAGCAAAGCCCTCCTTAGGAACTATATCATGCTCAAGTCCCCTCTTCGTCCCGACAAAAAGAACTTCATGCGCCGCATTTTTTAACTTCAGACATTTCGCTATCGCCAGAGCCGGATAAATATGGCCTCCGGTCCCTCCTCCGGTAAATAAAACACGCATTTTCTCACCTTCTCTCTATTGCTCGTGATATATTCAGCAAAATTCCTACCCCCCCCAACAAAAAAATCAGCGAGGTTCCGCCATAGCTGATAAAAGGCAAAGTAAGACAGGTAACAGGTATAGAGCTCGTCACAACCCCTATATTGATCACCGCCTGCAAAACAATCAGTGAGGTGACGCCAACAGCCAAGAGACTGCCAAACATATCAGGTGCCAAAACAGCCGTGCGATACCCTCTCCAGGCTAAAAGCAAGAACAAAATCAGAACACCAGCTCCGCCTATAAAGCCTAACTCCTCACCTAAAATAGCAAAAATAAAATCAGTATGCTGCTCCGGCAAATAAAAAAATTTCTGGCGGCTTCTGCCAAGACCCAGACCAAAAATTCCGCCTGAACCGAGTGCCATTAAGGACTGAACCACATGGAAGCCGGTGTTAAGCGGGTCCTTCCAGGGATCCCAAAAAGCAGTCAAACGTCTTAACCGGTAAGGCTCTAACAAAATCATCGGAACAACAGCTACCAGCCCGGCCGGTATTAAGTAAACCAGGCATTTCCAATTCATCCCGCCGGCAAAAATCATCAGCATGCCGGTACTAAAAATAATCAGCGAGGTACCTAAATCAGGCTCAAGATAAATCAATAAAAAAATCAGCGCTAAAATACTCATAGCCGGTAATAAGCCCTGTATAAATTTTTTATTTTTCTCCGGCTTAGTCGCCAGCCAGTCAGCCAGAAAAATAATAGTCGTTAATTTGGCAATCTCCGAGGGCTGAAACTGAATCCCAATCTCGATCCACCGCCTGGCTCCATTAATAACCTTGCCTATACCGGGAATCAAAACAGCAACCAAAAGAATAAGACTGCCGATAAACATCGGCTTAGCTAAAACTCTCAAACGGCGGTAATCAAAGCGCATCATAAAAAATAAGGCGCCCATGCCCAGCATACCGTAACCGAACTGTCTTTTCAAATAATACAGACTGTCATGGTTTTCAGAGTAGGCCTTCACCGCACTGGAGCTGAAAACCATAGTAATCCCAATAAATAAAAGACCAATAACCACTAAAAAAATCAGCAAATCAGGAGTTTTTGTTTTTTTGCTCAAACCAGGCCCCTCCTTAAGCTAACTGTAAAACAGCTTCTTTGAAAACATCTCCCCGAACTTCATAATTTAAAAACATATCAAAGCTGGCACAGGCCGGAGACAGTAAAACTACTTCACCAGGACAGGCAAGCTCAAAAGCACGTTTAACCGCCTCATCCATTGATTCTGCTCTATGTATATTCATCATGCCCGCACCTAATGCCGCTTTCTCAATCAGATCAGCCGCTTCACCAATTAAAATAAGCTCCTTAACCTTTTCTTTAGCTAAAGACATCATTTCCGCATAAGATACTCCTTTATCCCGGCCGCCGGCAATTAAAATTATCGGCTCAGCAAAGGACTGCAAAGCCTTAATTACTGCATCAGGATTAGTGGCCTTAGAGTCATTATAAAAACGAACTCCGTTTTTCTCGCCGGAAAACTCCAGGCGATGCTCCACACCGGAAAAAGTATTCAGCACCTCTACTATTTTTTCTTTAGCAATGCCAAAGACCAGCCCCATAGCCAAAGCACACAGAGCATTCTCCAAATTATGCGGTCCCTTTAATTTTATCTCACTCCGGTCACAGATTTTTTCCGGTCTGCCGTTTAAAGAACTGAAAATTTCTCCGTTTAAAGCATAAACTCCTGCTACTTCCTTTTGCTGACTGAAAAAAACAACTCTGCCCGGCGCTTCTTCAGCTAAAGAAACGACCAAAGGATCATCAGCATTTAAAACAGCAACATCAGAAGCAGTCTGCCGGGAAAATATCCTGCTCTTAATAGCCCGATAATTCTCCATAGTTTTATGCCGGTCTAAATGGTCTTCGGTAATATTCAAAATCCCACTGATATGGGGTGCAAAATCGATAACCGTTTCCAGCTGAAAGCTGCTGACCTCAGCCACCACTGCTCCGGACTGAGGCAGAGAAGCTACCTTGTCCACTAAAGGCACACCAATATTGCCTCCTACCAGAACTTCTCTTCCGCTTTGCTTCACGATTTCACCTACTAAGGTCGTAGTCGTAGTCTTGCCGTTCGTTCCCGTAACAGCCAAAAACGGAGCTTTAGCCAGCCGCCAGGCTATCTCCAGCTCACTCATTAAAGTAATTCCTCTTTTTTTCGCCTCTACTAAATAAGGCACAGTCAAAGGCACTCCGGGACTGACAACCAGCAAATCTGCTTTATCCAGCCAATTCAGACTGTGTCCGCCTAATTCAACCGTAATTCCCTGTTTTTCCAAGGATTTTTTTTCTTCCTCTTTCTGAGCATCAGATTTTTTATCAGTTAAATAAACCTCTGCCCCCAAAGCCTTTAAAGCCCTGGCTGCCGCACAACCTGAACGCGCCAAGCCTAAGACAATAACTTTTTTACCCTGCCATGTTTCCATCAGCCAATCTCCCTCCTACATAAAAAATAGCCATAAACCGATTAAAGCAAACAATACAGCCAACAGATAAAAACGATAAACCACCTTTGTTTCCTTCCAGCCCAGAAGCTCAAAATGATGATGAATCGGACTCATGCGAAAAATTCTTTTCCCCGTTAATTTAAAGGAGCTTACCTGTAAAATAACCGACACAGTTTCCATCACAAAAATACCGCCTATGATAAACAGCAAGAGTTCCGTACCGGTTAAAACGGCAATCCCGGCACAAGCCCCGCCTAAAGCTAAAGAGCCGGTGTCTCCCATAAAAACCTCAGCCGGATGACAGTTAAACCATAAAAATCCCAGACAGGAGCCAAGCACAGCACAGATAAAGCCGGCCAAGGCAAAGCTTTTCAAAGTCAAGGTTATGACTAAAAAGGCCAAAAGGCAGATAATAACAGTTCCGCTGGCTAAGCCATCCAGACCATCAGTCAGATTGACGGCATTAGACGTTCCTATCATCACTAAAATAACAAAAGGAATATATAAATAGCCCAAATCCAAAGTATAGTTAAAGCCCGGAATAAGTATCTGCTTGCTGATTTCAGGATGCTGCCAGATATAATAAGCAAACAAACCGGCAATCACAATCTGACCAAACAATTTTTGTTTAGCCGTAAGTCCCAGATTCCTTTTCTTAACTACAATAATCATATCATCTAAAAAGCCTATTAAGCCATAGCCCACAGTCACCAAAAGGCAAGCCAGCGCTAAATGCTGTTTGGTAAGAAACAAAAGCACCGTACAGGTTAAAGACAATAATATTAAAATTCCGCCCATAGTCGGTATCCCGGCTTTTTTCTGATGACTTTCCGGTCCTTCTTTCCTAATACTCTGCCCAAATTTTAAATACTTCAGCCATTTAATAACAGCCGGCCCTATAAATAAGCTAAAAATAAAAGCAACAAACATAATCTGTAATAAATACTCCATCTTATCCTCCCACTATCTCTCCCTAAGATAAGCAACCAGCCTTTCCAACTCCATACTTCTTGAGGCTTTAAGCAAAATAAGTGATTTCGGCTTTAAGAGCGCCGCAAGCCTGGACTTAGCCTCGGCAAGATCGCCGCAGACTGTAATCTCTTCAGACGGCAAACCATTTTCCCTCGCTCCGCGTGCTATATCCTGAGCTAAATCACCTACCGTCAGCAAATGATCTATTTTTAACTCTGCCACCAGCCTTCCTACTTCATAATGCATAAGAGCAGAATCATCACCCAGCTCATACATATTGCCTAAAACAGCCAGAGCCGGACTTGAATTTTGACGCTTCAAATCAGCTAAAATATGCAAAGCTGACCGCATAGAAAGCGGGCTGGCATTATAAGCATCGTTAATCACTCTGATATCATCAGGCAAATTTAAAATTTCCAGACGCATAGCTGTCAATTCAGGGTGCTCCAGACCCTCCTTGATCAATTCCAAATCAAGCTGCAAGGCCACCGCTGTCCCTGCCGCAGCTAAAGCATTATAAACATTATGTAAGCCCAAAAGCGGCAAAGCCACCGGTATTTTCCCAGACGGAGTTACCAGCATAAACTCTGTGCCCTTTTCCCCCCGGCTGTTGATTTCTTCAGCCATAACATCAGCATCGGTCAAGCCGTAAAAGATTACCGGACAGACCGCCCGTGAGGCCATAGCACGCACGTAAGGGTCATCGCCGTTTAAAACGGCACAGCCGTTCTCAGGCAGAGCCTCAATCAGTTCACCTTTAGCTTTGGCGATATTCGCCTGGGTACCCAGTATCTCCAGATGGCTCTGGCCAACATTAGTCACTACCCCAATCTGCGGCCTTACCAAATCAGTAAGCTCTGTTATTTCTCCCAAGCCGCGCATTCCCATCTCAATAACGGCTGCTCTGTCCTTATTGGTTAAAGAAAATAAGGTCAAAGGCACGCCTATTTCATTATTATGATTGCCCAGGGTTTTGCAAACCTTAAATTTTTGACTGAGCACCGCCGCTATCAGATCCTTAGTTGACGTTTTGCCGTTGCTTCCGGTAACGCCTATTCTATACTCCGGCTGTACCAGGTCAGCATAAAAGGCTGACAGCTTCTGCAACGCCCGCAGCACATCATCAACTAAAATAAGCACCTTATCCTCAGGAAAATCCTGCGGTACTGCCCAGGTTTTAAGAGCCAGAGAACCGAGAGCCCCGTTTTTTAAAGCCGCGGCAATGAAATCATGGCCGTCTGCTCTCGCACCCGGCAGAGGTATGAATAAATCTCCCGGCTTGACCTTCCGGCTGTCCAGCTCTATACCGGAAAAAGAAATATCTTCATTTCCCCGAGCCAGCGTTCCCAAAACAGCTGTCAGAACCTGGCCTGCCTGAATATTTTCCAATTTAAAGCCCCCTCAAACATTCTTCCGCTATTTCACGGTCATCAAAGTGAATAGTTTTATCCTTGAAAATCTGATAAGTTTCATGCCCCTTACCGGCAATAATAACCAGATCACCCGCTTTGGCCAAATTTATCGCCCGGCAGATAGCAGTCTTTCTGTCGGCAATAATCTCATAAGGACATTTGCCCTTCTTCGCTCCCTCCTCAACATCACGAAGAATAAGCAAAGGATCCTCTGTCCGCGGATTATCTGAGGTAAGGACAGCATAATCACTGTAATCAGTTCCTATTTTGCCCATAATCGGTCTCTTAGTCCTGTCACGGTCTCCTCCGCAGCCAAAAACACTGATTATTTTTCCCTGAACAAACATTTTAGCCGTCTTTAAAATATTTTCCAAACCGTCCGGAGTATGAGCATAATCAACAACTACTGCAAAATCATGGCTGCTTTTAACCAGCTGAAAACGCCCGTCTACACCTGCTACTGCTTCCAAAGCAGCTTTAATCTGAGCTAACGGTATTTTCAGAGCAATAGCCGCCCCCACAGCAGCTAAAGTATTATAGACATTAAAAATACCGGTCAAATGCAGTTCAAGCGGGAAATCACCCTCCGGCGTTGTTACCTTAAACTTCAGACCCTTTAAAGTAACCTCGATTTCAGAAGCCATAATATCTGCCGCATTGTCTACCCCATAGGTAAGACAGGGAGCAGTAATCCGGTCCTTTAAAATATGCCCATGAGGGTCATCAATATTGATCACGCTGTATCTCGCTCCGGCAAAAAGAGTTGCCTTAGCTTCAAAATAGTTCTCTATTGTTTTATGATAATCCAGATGATCTTGTGTCAGATTAGTAAAAACCGCTACATCATAAAAGCAGTCAGCCACCCGGCAAAGATCAAGCGCATGAGAAGAAACCTCCATAACGGCATGTGTTGCTCCGTTT
>JBJDXG010000203.1:0-3118 GCA_051866555.1 bacterium
AAGATAATAAAGGATTTTTATTTGAAGAAAAAGAAGCAATATCAGATATACCGCCGATGAAGCAAATGATTATGGAGCATGAATTTCTTTTTAGAAAAATGAGGGTAAAATAGAAGGCTGACCTTAGGTCGGCCTTTTTTTGAATGAGAAGGGGGCGTATTGATGAAAAGAGAAGCATTTAAGGCGTTTGATATCAGGGGGAAATATCCTGAGGAGGTGAATGAGGAATTAGCTTACCGCATAGGTGTTGCTTTTGCTCAGCTTTTTCAGGCGAAAAAGGTTGCTGTTGGTCATGATATCAGGCTGTCAGGTGAGTCCTTGCAGGAAGCTCTAACTAAAGGGCTTACTGATATGGGTTGTGATGTGGTGGATATCGGCATGTGCGGTACGGAGCAGATTTATTTTGCGACTGCGCATTATGGTCTTGACGGAGGAATTATGATTACGGCAAGTCATAATCCTAAGGAGTACAATGGGATGAAGCTGGTTAAGAGTCAGGCTGTGCCAATCAGTGGGGACACCGGTTTAAATGAGATTGCTGATTTTGTTTTCAGCTCTGATTTTAAGGCGGTAAAAGCAGCAGATTTAGGCCAGGTGACGAGTAAGAATGTGCTGCCGGAATATATTGAGCATCTCTTGGGTTATATAGATTTATCTCTGCTTAAGCCGTTAAAGGTGGTAATTAATGTGGGCAATGGGGCGGCCGGAGCAGCTATGCAGGCTTTGGCTGAGAAGCTGCCGTTTGAATTTATTGCGGCTAACATGGAGCCGGACGGCAATTTCCCTAATGGTGTGCCTAATCCTTTGCTGCTGGAAAACCGTGAGGCTACAGCTAAGCTGGTACGGGAAAATAAGGCTGATGTGGGAATTGCCTGGGACGGTGACTTTGACCGCTGCTTTTTGTTTGATGAAAACGGCGAATTGATCGAGGGGTATTACATGGTAGGCTTTTTGTCGGAGGCGTTTTTGGCGAAGAATCCGGGAGCTAAGATCATTTATGACCCACGTCTTATCTGGAATACGGTTGAGCTGGTGGAAAAAGCGGGCGGTACTCCTTTGATGTGTAAGAGCGGTCATGCTTTTATCAAGGCTAAGATGCGGGCAGAGGACGCTGTTTATGGCGGTGAAATGTCGGCGCATCATTACTTTAAGGACTTTTCCTACTGTGACAGCGGCATGATTCCCTGGCTTTTGATTTTGGAGATCATGTGCCGGGAGGGCAAAAAATTGTCTGACTTAGTGGCTGAGAGAATTGCCAAATTCCCTATCAGCGGGGAAATCAACAGCAAGGTAGCTGATGCTAAGGCTGTGCTGGAAAAGGTCAGAGCGCAGTATGAGCCGACTGCCCTAAAGACTGACACGATTGACGGGTTAAGTCTGGAATATGAAAATTGGCGTTTTAATCTCAGAATGTCCAATACTGAACCGGTTATTCGCTTAAATGTAGAAGCTAAAGGGGATAAAAAATTACTTGAGGAGAAAACGGCAGAGCTTTTGGCTTTAATCAGAGGCTAAAGCAGGTGATTTAAGAGCTGATTTGATTCAGTTTGTCAGGTCAAGAGCAGTAAATTTAAGGCAGGGCAAACATCCCTGGGCGGCCCTTGATGATTTATCTTTACTGCGCAGTGCCGGTTTATATTTAAAAGATATGAGAACCGGTAAGGAAGGAATTACTTTAGCTGGTATTCTTTTATTTGGCCGGGATGAAAGTATTTTTTCTGCTCTGCCGCATTACAGGACTGATGCTTTGCTGAAAAGAAAAAACACAGACCGCTATGATGACCGAGATGATGTCAGAACTAATCGTCCGCATGGGTATGGCTTTTTAGATTTGCATAATCCAGCTCCTTATCCTAAAAATCCTGTTCTGGCGAGAATTTTTCATGAAATAGGCTATGCTGATGAACTTGGCTCCGGCATTCGCAATACGGTTAAATACAGTAAAATTTATTCCGGCGGTGAGCCGCAGTTTATTGAAAAGGATTTATTTCAGATTATTGTTCCTTTAAAACATTTTGCTGCAAAAGTTCCGATTGGAGAAGAAAAAGTTCCGATTGAGGGAGAAAAAGTTCCGATTGAGGGAGAAAAAGTTCCGATTGGAGAAGAAAAAGTTCCGATTGAGGAATATCTTAAAAAGTTAAGACTTTCGCCTATAATGCTGAAGCATATGCAAAGAGTTTATCAGGAGTTGTGTGCGGCTGATTATTTCAGCAGCAAAGAGGTGGCTGTGGTATTAGATTGTTCAGTAAGAAATGCTGCTAAAATTATGAAAACTATGTATGAGTGTGGCTTGATCATTAAAATGACTGGCTATGGCAAAGGAAAGTATAAATTTAATCAGGGCTTAAAAATAGCGAGCAGAGGGTGATGTTCTGCTCGCTTAAGGGCTACCAGTATCTTTCCGGTCCCAGATCAAGGTGGACGAAATTCTGTTTTGGATAGCTGCCGATACCTTTAAAGCCAACGCTTTTTGCCAAGTGGATAAATTGGCTTATGCTTACATTGGGCGGGATGATAACATCGAAGGCGTGTCCTGCCAGATGGCTGCTTTGCGGTGCTCCGCGTACGGCTTTGTTGTATGATGGGCAGCGGTAGCCTGAGGTTATGATGAGCGGCTGGCCGATCAGGTCGCGGAGCTCCTGCAGCTTAAAGATGCTTTCCCAAAACTGCGGGGTATTTTGATATTTGCCGCAGCAGCGGCAGACTACTTCATAAAGGGAAAAGTTTTTCGTTAGATCACCCAATTTTCTTCACTCCTGTAAAAAAATTTTGGAAAAGGGCCAGAAGGCCCTTTTCTTAAGCTAATTCAGTAGTTGTTTTTTCAATAATGGCAATACTATTAACAGCGGTAAGGCTGCCGCCGGAGGTGCTGAAGATATCTGCTGCGATCATCTTCTGCATCACATCTGCTGCTTCTGAGCGGGTCAGACTTTCTTTCGGGTTGTCCAGGGTAAAGGAAACGGTTTTGTCGGCTGCATTTTTAAAGCTCAGGGAAAGCTTTTTCTCAGTGGCCATAATTGATTACCTCCTTATTCATTGATTAATTGCGCCTGGTCTAATCTGACTACTTCTAAAAGGTTTAAGGTTTGCAAATTAGCCAGAGCCTGTCCGATTTCCC
>JBJDXG010000204.1:0-3076 GCA_051866555.1 bacterium
AGCATCGGCTTTAGTTAAAGCCGATGCTCTGTTAACAGACTTTACTATCAGAGAAACTAATTTGGAGGATGTATTTGTTCAACTAACAGGCAAGGAGAATATATAGGGAGGAGTTTTTATGCATTTTTATCCTGTTTTATGGCGTGAAATATTAGCTTGGAAGCATGAATTCGGTAAAATTTTTTTGACTAGTATTATCGGCCCTTTGCTTTATTTGATAACCTTTGGTTGGGGGTTGGGCAGAGCTGTTCCTATGGGAGGGGTGAATTATCTGGATTTTGTTTTGCCAGGGGTAATTGCCTTATCTTCTTTGACGAGCAGTTATAATTCAATCAGCACTGATTTGAATATCAGAAGAATCATGTATAAAACATTTGAGCAGTATGTGCTGGCTCCTCTTTCGATTACGGGAGTTGTTTTGGGAGAGGTTATAGCAGGAATGCTTAGAGGATTATTTTCCTGTTCGCTGATTATTGCTTTAGGTTATATTTTTGGTGCTCAATTTCAGCTTTCGCTGCAATTTTTGCTGGTATTGCTTATCAGCTGTTTCGGCTTTTCTTCTTTGGGAGTAACGGCAGCTATGCTTTGCAGTACACATCGTGAAATGGCGATGTTCTCTGGTTTGTGTATAACTCCGATGTCTTTTTTAGCCGGTACTTTTTTTAGTGTCAATGCTTTGCCGGAATTGATTAAGCAGGGAATCTGGTTTTTGCCCTTAACTCCGGTCAGCCATACATTAAGAACTTTAGCTTTAGGCGGCAGCTTGGAAATGAAGTGTTTTTCAGCAGTGTGTATCTGGGCAAGTGTTTTTTGGTTTTTAGCGGTAATTGTTACCAATTTACAGTACCAGGATTAAAAAATAAGTAGAAATCAGTCGAATTTAATTGACAAAGCATAATTGATGTTTTATTATTAAAATCAGATATCATTCATGAAGAATGTTTAATTTAGCCATGAAGGTTAAAAATTCTGTTCTATGGACAGGATTATTCCTTCATGGCTTTTTTGTTTGAAATTAAAGGAGGAGAATTATTTGCTGAAAGTAGGAATTATAATTTGGGCTAGTTATTTCCCTAATATGCTTAAAGCGCAAGAGCAGTTACCAGATGTTGAAATTAAGCTTCATACTCTAAAAGATTTGGAAGAAGAGAAAATCAAGCAGGGTATGCTGCATTATCTGGAGCATGAAGCAGATATTGCTTTAATTTATACTCCGGCTAATGCTGTGTGGGATGAGTTAGCTGCTTTTTTACTGAAATTAAAAGAGCAGAAGCCGGTTTTTTGCTGGGGAGCAGATCCTTCCTATTTAGTTTACTCTAGTGTTACTATGCCTGAGTTAGAACTGGTGCAGCAGTATGTAGCCTTTGGCGGGTTAAGCAATATGCTTAATCTTTTTAAATATTTAAAGCATCAGTTTAAAGATGAAAGCATAGCTTATGCTTTGCCGCAAGCCATTTTATGGCAGGGGATCTACAGTACAGAAGGCACAGCTTTTGCTGTTTTAGAGGAATATTTGCATTGGAGTAAAGAAAAGAATTTATGGCATGATGAATGGGGGACAGTAGGAATACTGTTTCACCGTTCTTTGTGGCAAAGTGAGGATTTGGCGGTTATAAATCTGTTAATAGATGAGTTAAATAAAGAAAAATTAAATGTTCTGCCGGTGTTTACCTATGGCTACAAGAAACCGGATTTGGGAGCTGAAAGCAGCGATATTGCTATAGAAAAATATTTTTTTCGGCAGGGAAAGCCGATTGTTAATGCTGTGATTAATTTTTTAGGTTCACAGCTTTTAAAATGCGGTTTGCCTAAGGAAGAAAGTGATAAGAAAACCACAGAATTATTACAAAAATTAAATGTACCTGTTCTTAAAGGCATTATAGCTTCAGCTGCGGCTGAGGACTGGCGGAAAAGCTCTCATGGCTTGGGTGCTGGTGTTGTTTGGAATGTAGCTATGCCGGAGTTTGACGGAATTATTGAACCTTTAATGTTGGGTACTAAAGAAAGAATAGATTTAGACAACGGCATTGTGCTGGAAAGATCTTTGCCTATTGAAGGAAGATGTTCTCATGCTGCCAGACGCTTGAGCCGCTGGGTCAGACTGCAGAGAAAAAAACCGGAAGAAAGAAAAATAATTTTTGTGCTGCATAATAATCCTTGCTCCGGTCTGGAGGCTTCTGTTGGCAGCGGGGCTAATCTGGATACCATTGAAAGTGTGGCCTATATTATGCATAATATGCAGGAGGCAGGCTATAAGATTGATAATTTGCCGGAAAACGGCAAGGAATTAATTGATACTATTATGAACAGAAAAGCTATTGGTGATTTCCGCTGGACTCCTATTGAAGAGATTATTGAGAAAAAGGGCGCTGTGGCACTTCTGGATAAGGAAGTTTACCGTAAATGGTTCAAGGAAAAGGTAAGTCCGGCTATGCAGGAAAAAATAAATAAAACCTGGGGGGCTTTGCCCGGAGAAGCGATGGTTAAGGACGACAAGCTGGTGATTACCGGAGTTGAATATGGTAATGTTTTGGTAGTAACTCAGCCTAAAAGAGGCTGTTTGGGAGCAAAGTGTGATGGAGAGGCTTGTAAAATACTGCATGACCCGGACTGCCCGCCGACTCATCATTATTTAGCCAGCTATTGGTATTGGGATAAAATATGGGGAGCTGATGCGATTGTTCATGTGGGGACACATGGCAATTTAGAGTTTTTGCCGGGAAAATCAGTTGGCTTATCCGGTGACTGTTTTCCTGACCTGGCAATAGGAGATATGCCGAATCTGTATATTTACAGCATGGATAATCCACCGGAAGGAACTATTGCCAAAAGGCGTTCGTATGCTGTCTTAGTAGATCATCTTATCCCGGTGATGACTAACAGCGGTACTTATGATGAATTGAAAGAATTGGAGAACCATTTAGCTGAGTATGGTGCAGCGAAAGACAATGACCCGGCTAAGGCTCATTCGCTGGAACATGTAATTGTGGAAGCTGCTGTTGCAGCTAATCTGCATCAGGAGTTAAAGTTATCCTCTGACAGGCTTAAAGCTCATGACTATGGGCAGCAGAGCTTT
>JBJDXG010000205.1:0-3062 GCA_051866555.1 bacterium
TGAATAAATAGGCCGATAGGCTGAAAAATTAACTGCTCCGTTATCTAAGCAATATTCATCTTCAATTTCAGCCAACAACACTTTACCTATGACCAAAGCATAATTTTCTCTTTCAACGATCTCCTCAAGACAGCATTCGATCCAGGCTCCGCATTCCTTAATCCGTACAGACTTTACTTTTTTGCCGGCTGCTTCATGTAAATTAGCCTGTTCCAATTCATTAATATCAGCAGCAAATGGCTGAGAACAAATCATCACCTCTCTTTCCAGGCCGCGTAAAGGTACATTAACCGTAAACTCCCGCGTCATCTTAATATTCCGCAGAGTATCCCGCTGATAAGCTGAAGCAAAGACCAGCAAATCAAGCGGGCGCAGAATCGGCATAATACAGCCATAAGCCGCAGCATTAACCACTCCAGCAGAATCATAAGTAGTAATCAATAAGGTGGGCCAATTCAGCAGGCGCTTAAAATCCTGCGATTCTAAAATCATCTTTCTCACTCCTTTTAATATTTTTGCCTTAAAATATAAAAAACCATGAAGCTATAATCCGCCTTAGCAGACTTATAAACCTTCATGGTTTCTTGCAATTAATATCTATTTTTCTTTATTGTAACATTAAATTTATTTATTGTCAAATTTTAAGCTTTTTCTGCGCTGCTGAGCCTTTCTACCTGCTTCTGCATATTCTGACTGATCTCCATATTGCTCGCCATCTCATCATTAATTTCGGCAATCGCTTCCGCCAATGTCCCGGATGACGCAGCCAGTGTTTCCACACCAACACTGCACTCAGATACAGATGAAGAAATATCCTCCAGTTCATGTTCTACCTGCGAGATAGTATCCTTCAGCTGTTCTGCCAGTACAATAAATTTCTGCATAATCTCTGCAAGCCTGGTTACTCCATCAGAATAATTTATCGCCGACTCTTCAAAGCTATTGTAGTCCTTAGCCACCGTACCCAGCATAAAATCCAGCATCATGGAGCTGTCCTTGCCCAGATTGTCTACCACCTTGATAATCTGATTGCTTATATCCTTAATCCCCACAGCTACAGAATTGCTTTCTTCACTGAGTTTCTGCACCTCTTCTGCCACAACCGCAAAACCACGTCCGGCATCACCGGCCCGGGCTGCTTCTATTGAAGCATTCAAAGCCAAAAGATTAGTCTGCCCTGAAATAGCCAAAATCTCGCCTATCATCGTACCGATTTCCTGTGCCTTGCTGCTTTCCTCAATTGAGCTCTTCAGCCCTGCGGACATATCATTGACCATTTTAAGAGCATTTTCCTTGCCGCTGACTGCTTCATTTCTAATGTTTGCTGCATCCTGTCTCATTTTCTCAATCAGCTGAGCGTTTTTAGCAAACTCAGTAGCAAAATAATCAGCATTACCCAGCAAATCCTTCATACGTCCGCTGATAGCCTTGGTATTAGCAGCAACACCATCTGCTATAGCCGAAATCTCTTCACTGACAGAGGAAAGATTCGTCACTTCAGAATTTGAATTGTTGGTATTATGAAAAATAGTTTCCACAATACCAGTCAGCTTACTTGAGCTTTCATTCAGTTCCTTAATTGTTTGCCCCAGTTTATTGCACAGAAGCTCTACACCCTCTCTAAGATTAACAACCTCTCTGGTAGATTCATAGCATAAGCCTTCAGTAATTACTCTGGTATCACCATTAGTCAAACGCACCATACAATCCGAAGCCCATCTGATGATCCTGCTGATTTTTCCCGTGACCAAAAATATTGTTGCTACACACAAAAGCAAAATCACAGCACAAAGCAACACAATACCCATAACGATCTTATTGACAGAAGCCATCAGCTGACTGGTAGGCGAAACCATCAAAAATCCCATATTCGTATCATTAATACCTGCCTGAGTCCAAGTAAATACACTGCTGCCAAGAGCTGAATCACCGGTCAGATGTCCTTCTCCTCCGGCCTTCATGGAAGCAGCCGCTTTCTGCATATCAGAAGTCACATACTTCTCTATCTCGGCAGCCGTTGTCTCCTGGGCTCCCGGATCTAATAAATTAGCTGCCATCGTCCATTCAGCATTATTCGTAGCCGCAGCCACCGTACCGTCCTCATTCATAAGAATCAGATGTGAACCCGGGGTAATCAAATAATTAGATAATATTTTGGTAATATGCTCTAAATATACGAAGCCGACCAAAGAACCGATCACCTTGCCCTGGTCATCATGTACCGGCACACACATAGGAATGATCTTGTTTCCGGTAGACTTGGAAATAGTCGGCGTACAGATATAGGATCTGTTTTGCTGCCAGGGAATATAATGATACTCCCGCTTGGCAATATTGCTGCCGCGATGGTGACTGGAGTGGGCTATTTCTGTACCATTAGCATCTGTCAGCAAAAAATGACTCCATACATCCTTGTCATAGCTGTTCATAACCCTCAGCATCATAGCTTCCACACGATCCGGATCCAATGATTTAACATCATCAGACTCAGCAGCAGCCCGTACCACATTCAAGTAGCCGTTAATTTTTTCATTTACGGATTGTCTGGCACTTCCCAGCAGCATACTGCTCTCTATGCATTTTTCCTTTTCAATGGAAACATAGGTGAAATTAATTAAAATTAACAGCAAAATCACTAATGGCAAAATCAAGGTAAGTCCAAATCCTTTTAAAATTTTCGTCTTAATTGATACTAGTCCATTTATGAGCTTCATAATTCACATCCCCTGTCCATTTTTTTCTCCTAGCAAATCTTTATCTATCATCAACGAGATTTCTCACGATAATAGTAATTATAATTTAGTTTTAATTGCCATATTGATATACCAATTCCTCTAACTCATCAAATTCCATAGGAGTTGGAACCGTCAGCTCTGTGTTATCTAAAATATATTTTGCCAGACCATTATAAACTGCACTTTGCTCAGATTCCGGAGCCCATTCTATCACTGTCTTACGACGTATCTCAGCCTGCTGAACAACTTCATCCCGTGGTATAAAGGCTACCAGCTTACTGTTAATTCTTCTAGCAAATTCATCTAATAATTCTTTTTCCCGCACAA
>JBJDXG010000206.1:0-3051 GCA_051866555.1 bacterium
TACCTAGTTGCATGGTTTCACCCCCTATTCAATTTTTTGGAGCTTTGGGACTGGTTCTCCCAAGGCTCTATTCAATTTTACCATAATTTATAGAAAAAGTCTTTATGCGCTTGTTTCGGCAGGTGCTTTTTCTATGATTTATTATATATAAAATATGTAAACCCGATTTACTTCTTAAAATGTTGAGAAAAAAAGAAGGAAGTAAATCGGGTTTTTTGTTTATTTAGATCTTGGTAATATAGAAACACAGAAAGGCAGACTGTCAAGCTGAAAAAATGAAAGAGGTGACTTGAATGTATTGTTCAAAGTGTGGAAAAGAAGCAGCTCAGGGAATTAAATTTTGTCCTAAATGCGGGAACTCTATAGGAAATGGAGATGATGGACAAGTAAAATCAGAATCAAATAATGTTTTTTCTCAGCAAACGGTTCAGCAATCAACAGCCTTTGATAAATGGAAGGAGAAGCTGTATTCTTTTCAAGGCCGGATAAACAGAAAGGAATATATAGTCAGCGGTTTAATTCTGGCAGCGGTTACTGGTGCAGCAGCACTTATAGGTTCATTGTTAGGTGATTATGGAATTTATCTGGCACTTGTTTTTTTAGTACCGGTATTAATATCCGCTTTGTCTCTGAATGTAAGAAGACTCCATGATTTAAATAAAAGCGGCTGGCTGACTTTGATCTTGGGTGTACCGCTTATCGGCTCTGTTTTCGGTATATATTTGTTATGTGCCAAGGGAACTGACGGAAGCAATGATTATGGAGCTGATCCGTTAAGATTGGGGTGTTAAGCAATGTATTGTTCAAACTGCGGTCAGGAATTAACTGATGAAAAAACTAAGTTTTGTACCAATTGCGGGGCAATGCTTCAGGCAGATGAAGAACAGGCTGAAGAAAAATACCATGAAGAATCTGCTGCTGAAGAGCCTGAGGGTGAGAAGGCTTTGCACGCAATTGCTTTTGCGGCTGACCATGAAACTGACAAAAAATCTGCCCAAAAGAAAAGTGCCTGGCAGGATATATTGAAAGTTGGACGTATTTTAAAAATTATACCGACAATTATAATTGCTTTGATTTTGCTTGGCTGGTTTGGCAAGATGTTTATTTATGGTTCTTTTCCTATTGAAAACATGATGGAAAAAAATGAAGTGACTGCTCAGGAACTGGCAGATGCTTACAGCATTGATTTTATGAACGCTGAAGCAACCTATATTGGCAAGCCAATTATTGTTACCGGAGAGGTAGTAAATAAAGGGCAGTTTAATAACAGCAATAATGTTTATGCGGTTCTGCAAAGCAGTTCGGAGGAGGATTATTCAGTTATTGTTTCGGTGGATTTTGAGGACAGAAAAAAGATAAATGAGTTAAATATAGGCGATATTATTGAGGTTACTGGAGTATGTCAGGCTACCGTAGAACAGGAAGACGGCGGTGTTTCTATTCAAATTGCTGCTAAAAAAATAAAATAGGATGATTTTAATAAACAGTGGTTTTTTCCTAGATATAAGACCACTGTTTATTAAATTTTAATCAATTTGTAAGATAACCAATTAATTATATAGAGAAAGGCGTTAATGATGGATTTGATGGAAAAGAATAATAATGTTATGGCTGCGAGTCTGGAGGATATAATTGATACTCTGCTGGAAAATGATTTATCTTTAGCTGAAAGATTACAGCAGGAAAATTTGTCTTTAGCTAAGGCTAAAGAGCAATGCCGGCAGTATCAGGATAAATTTCGAGCTGTTTGTTGCAAATATGCTTTGCCGTTCGATAACAAAATTATCCTATGCCGAGAGCTGTATAAAAAACTGGCAAAGGAGAAGAATGATGAGCTGAAATGGCTGTACTGTGCCGTTGTTTGTGATCAGGGGCTGCTGTTGGAGCAGTCGAGAAAATTGAGAACCGAGGAGCAGGATATTTTAAATTATTTAGACAGCAGCCGGGCTTTAGAGCAGCTTTGGCAGTTGCTAAGCAGAAAGGAAAAATATAAGCCTCAGAATTTTTTGCAGTCTAAGGAATTTGACAAGGATTCTTTGAAACAGAGTGAACTGTTTATTACTGCTGCTGATGTAGATGAAATTGTCAGGATTTATGAAAGATGTATAGGGATAACAAGAGATTTTCATAAAGATATTTTTAGAGAAAATATAATTTATACTAGCTGGAAAGTGAATGCTTTGGAAGATTTGCAGAAAATCGCTCCGCTTTTCTTTTATCAGCTGATCATTAAGCATAAAGCTCGAATAACCAAATCAAGAAATATTAACCCGGTCATTTCAAAGCTGTGGAAATATAAAAAATATCAGATAGAATATAATAATGGAAAAAATTATAGAGTTTTAGAGCAGCTGGCAGCTTTTTTTATCAGTCTGTGCAATCACTTTTTTCAAAAAGAAAAGGTTGATAAAAATCTTACGTTATATGGCTTTGCTTATTTATCTAATATTTGTGAATGGTATTATCGGGTTTATCAAAGAAAAGATTTGTTTTCTCTTTCCCTGCAGGAATGGGCTGCTTATGATATGTACGATTTAAAGCAGGCGGAAAAATTTTTACCTGTTCCGCTGTCCTGCATATTAGAGCGCTTGGCTTTTACCGGCTTTGAAACAGAATACAGTATGAATATGTATAGATTATATGGTTTAGAGGACTCTTTTCAGGAAGCGGATGATTTTTATGAGGATGAATTTATTGCTGACAGTAAAATCATTAATAAAACGGTAAAGTATTTAAATGAGCATGAACAGCAATTTGCTGAATTTATTTCTTCTGCTTCGCAGCAAATTGCTGAAATACCTGATTTGGTCAGCAATATCTTTAATAAGCTTGAAATAAGCAGGATTTTTTCGGAAATAGAGGAAAATATTTTATTATATTCTGTACATTGTTTATTGAGGGAGCTGGTTGATGAGGACTTGAAAGATTTGCTGCAAGATATGGAGCGATTGTTGGTTTATTAATTTATTGTGCTTTTAGTAAAAATAATTTTTAGCAGGAGCTTCCTGTATAATTAAAAATGTAGAGGATCCCAAGAAAGAAGGTTGAGAA
>JBJDXG010000207.1:0-3046 GCA_051866555.1 bacterium
ATCCACTTGGTTAAAATACCAATCAAAGCCAAAATTACAACAACAGCTATGCTGAAAGCTACAATTGAAAAGGCAATCTGCTTTTTAGTAGTTATAAAAGCATCCTTAGGATCACTTTCTACAATTACTGCCCAATTAACATTATTCATCGGAGCATAGCCTGTCAATTTTTTATTATAAACCAAGCTGCCCTGCTGGCCATTCAGAGCCAGCTTTATCGGTTCGACTGAAGCATAACCAGCCAGCTTATCAACTGTACTCAAAGCAGAATGAGCTATAAATTCACCTTTATCATTTATGATATAAGCTGTCATTCCTTCATTAGCCTCTGCCATTTCTTTAACCTTACTGCTGAAAATATCAGCATTTATAACCATAGACAAAACACCAAGCAGTTTATTTTGCTCCTCTATGGGACAAGAGATAACTATTATCGGCTTTTTAGTCACTTTAGAAATCAAAACATCACTGACAGATACCTCTCTATTGCTTATTACCCTCTTAAAATAATCACGTTCAGCAATATTTGTATAAGAACCGCTGTCTCTGGCTATCTGCTGACCTTTAAGATCAGTAACATACGCATTAGCTACATCCTCCATTCCATTTACTAAGGATTTAAGGGCAGAAATCTGCTCAGCCTTATCCATCCTCTTTATGGCATTTAAGCTGGCCGTTGTTTTCAGTAACTCAACTTTATTTTTCAGCAGACCATTGACATCATTAGTTAAAATCCCGGCACTTTTCTCATTTAATAACAGATGAGATTTTAATTCCATTTTGTTAAACAGACAAACATTAATGCAAAGAACAACAAACAAAGGAATTAAACTTAAAACAATAAAAGATATTAAAAGTTTCTGTTTTAAAGATAAATTACTGTTCATTATACTCACCTATCTTTCTTTAATTTTATTTACATTTTACTATTTTTGAAAAGATATTTCAAGATGCGAAAAAACAGCCTGTACAGGCTGTTTTTTCATCTTGCTCTCCTATTCAAGATAACTAATTGAGCATTATATAACAATTTTTAGCTTTAATACTTAAATATCTCTATTTTTTGCTCCAAATCAGAGGCTAAACCGGCTAAATCACTAGTCGCGTCTGAAACCTCCTCAATTGCTGCCGTCTGTTCCTCCATCATAGCCGCTACATCAATCAGGTTTCTGGAATTAGCATCAATCAAAGTTGAAAAATCTACCAGATATTCAGAAATGTCTTCCATTTCTCTCTTTACCTCGCTTACGGAATTAACCATTTCCTTGCCGCAGCCCAGAGATATATCAACCTCTTGAGAAATGCAGTCAAAGGCTTCTCCCGCTTTATTAACTGCGGTAACCCCATTCTTAACCTCTTCCTTGCCCTGATTCATACTGCTGACAGCATCCTCGGTATTATCCTGAATCTTTTCTACTAAATCAATGATCTTAGAGGAAGAGATCTGAGTCTGCTCTGCCAGCTTCCTGATCTCATCAGCCACAACCGCAAAGCCTCTTCCCTGTTCACCTGCTCTGGCCGCTTCAATAGCTGCATTCAAAGCCAGGAGATTAGTCTGTTCTGCAATAGATGAAATAGTATCAACTATCATGCTGATTTCCTTGGACTGCTCACCCAAGGCAGTGACCACCTGAAACATATAATTCATTTTATCAGCAATGCTCTGCATCTGCATAACTGCCTGATGAATAACTTCTCCTCCCTGGCTGGATAAGCCGGCCATTTTATTCGCCTGAGCCGCTGAGCTGTGAATATTGCCCTCTAAGTCAGCAATTGCCTCAATTGCCTGATTAACTATTAATGAAGTCTTTTTAGTTCCCTCAGTTTGTTTATTCGATTGGTCAGAAAGACTGTTTAATCTCTCTGATACCTCTTCTACAGCTATACTGCACTGCTCAGAATTATCGCTTAATTGATGAGAAGAATCTCTTACCCGCTCTGCATCATTACTGATTGATTCAGCCAGCTCTCTTAAACGCATAATCATATTATTAAAGGTTTCTGCAACCTCACCAATCTCATCATGCACCTTAACCTCCAAAAGGTTGCTTAAATCACCCTCACCAATTAACTTAGCATTATCAGCCAATACTCTTAAAGAAGAAGTCAGCCACTTCGTCAAAACACTGATTAAGGCTAAAATTATAACCGCAGTGATAATAAAAGCAATAATGGAAAAAACGATCTGCTTCTTAGTCGTTACAAAAGCCTCCTTTGGACTGCTTTCTACTATTGCCGCCCAATTAACATCGTCAACTGGGGCATAGCCAACTAGCTTCTTATTATAAATTAAAGAACCCTGTCTGCCATCCAAAGCCAATCTTACCGGCTCAGTTGAATCATAACCATTCATCTTATCAAGCGAATTTATCGCCGAATGAGCTATGATCTCTCCTTTATTATTGACAACATAAGCCGTCATTCCCGCATTATTAAGCGCCAGCTCTTTAACCTTATTGCCAAAGATATCGGCATTTATAACCATAGATAAGACCCCGATCAATTTATCCTGCTCCCTGATAGGACAGGAAAGAACTATTATCTGCTTTTTCGTCGCTTTAGAGGTCAGAACGTCACTGACCGATACATTTTTGCTTCTCAGAACATCCCTGAAATAATCACGGTCAGCGATATTGCTGTAAGGGCCGCTGTCTCTGGCTATCTGCTGACCTTTAAGATCAGTAACATAAGCATTAGACACATCAGCCATTTCATTTACTAGGGATTTAAGCGCAGAAACCTGCTCAGCCTTGTTCATTTTCTTTATAGCATTCAGATCTGCCGTTGCCTTCAGCAATTCAATTTTATTTTTCAGCAAACCGTTGACATCATTAGTCAAAATACCGGCACTTTTCTCATTTAACAGCAAATGAGACTTCATCTCCATTTTATTAAACATCCAAACATTAGTACAAAGAACAACAAATAAAGGAATCAGACCTAGAACAACAAAGGCTATCAACAGTTTCTGTTTAAAAGACCAATTATTCCGCATTACATTCACCTGTCTTTCTTTGCTTTTATTTATATTTTACTATATTTTATA
>JBJDXG010000208.1:0-3044 GCA_051866555.1 bacterium
AGTCAGGGGCTTGACATCAGGCTTATGACTGAGGGGATTGCTGATCGGCTAAATAATATGCGTGTTGATAAATTACATTTTGCCTGGGATAATCCTAAGCAGGATTTAACGGAGTATTTTAAGCGATTTAATACTTGGTATAGGCGCAAAAATGATAAAACAGGGGTATATATCCTGACCAATTTTAACAGCACTTTGCAAGAGGATTTGTACCGGATATATACTCTGCGGGAGATTGGCTATGACCCTTATGTGATGATATATGATAAGCCAAATGCTCCTAAAGCTATTCGTCATTTACAGCGATGGTGCAATAATCGGCGAATTTTTAGGACGGTAAAACGGTTTGAAGATTATAATTGCAAAGCTGTATAAATAATTGCCTCGAATCTGAGGCAATTGAACAGTGCTGAACTGTGTTGCACAGTAATTACACAGTATTGCACAGTAATCATCTGGAGGTGAGAAATATGGCAAAGATTAAATTATATAACGACAATTTTCAGAATTATAAAAGATATGGGATACCTACAAAAGCGCAGCTTGTTATTGCTGATATACCCTATAATTTAGGCAATAATGCTTATGCTTCTAATCCAGTTTGGTATATAGATGGGGATAACAAAAAAGGAGAAAGCAAGAAAGCGGGTAAGTCATTTTTTAATACAGATAATAATTTCAATATTGCGGAATATTTTCATTTTTGCAGTAAATTGCTTAAGAAAGAACCGAAGGAGCGAGGCAAAGCTCCTGCTATGATTGTTTTTTGTTCTTTCCAGCAGATATCAATGGTAATTGAATATGGAAAAAGACATGGCTTTAAACACAGTTATCCTTTGTATTTTATCAAAAATTATTCGGCACAGGTATTAAAAGCTAACATGAGGATAGTGGGAGCTACTGAGCATGCGGTAGTCTTATATCGGGATAAGTTGCCAAAGTTTAATAACGGCAGAACTGACACAGAAAAAGGGAAAATGATTTTTAACTGGTTCGAATGGAAAAGAGATAACTCAAAAGAATATCCTAAAATTCACCCAACTCAAAAACCTGTAAATTTGCTAAAACAGTTAATTGCTATTTTTACCGATGAGGGCGATACAGTAATTGATCCGGTTGCCGGGAGCGGCAGCACATTAAGAGCATGTGCCGAAATCAATCGGAATTGCTATGGTTTTGAAGTTGATAAGAAATTTTATAATTTGGCAATTGATAAAATGCTTTCTTGGCAGGACCTCCCGCTGCTTAATTTGGAGGTGGTATAAATGTATAACGCAGAACATTATCCTGATCCAACTGCTGGGCAGGCTGTTGGGAATGTTAATAGACAAGACAAGCTGCTGAAATACCTAAACGAGCAAATAGAAATCAGGCGGCTAAAGTGTATCAGGACGATACAGCGGCCTGAGTTTAGGGACAAGCAACACGTAGACCGCTGGCTGGATAATATGCAGCTGGTAGCAGAGGGGGAAGCCTAATGCGAAGGTTTAACCGGGAGCAGTACAAAAAGATTAAAAAGTTTGACCGGCAGCAGATGGAAGATTTTTTGACCAACGTTTGCCAAGAATCCTATGAGAGAGGCGTTACTGATATGGTCAAAGAGTATCAATCACGCATAGCTAATATGATAGGCTTTGACGAGGTTATCGGGGCACTGAGAGCCGGTAAATGCAAGGGTATAGGTAAGAGTACAGTAGATAAATTGGAGGGCTTTATTAAGCAAATGGAGGCGGAAAGTAATGGGGTTAAAATTTGACAAAATAGATTTTGATTGGGTATTGGCAAAAAACAGCTGCCGGACAACAGTAAATAAAGACTTTACCGACAATGAGCCAAGCAGCGAATTTAAGCTCAATTTATTAATCAGCGAGCATAGTCCTATAAGAGTTTTAACTCTTTACTGGACTTGGGAAAAAATTAAATCATGGATAGCTACGCATGTATCCAGACATAAACATGAAAAATACATCTCAACCCAGCGGACAGACAGAACGGGAATAAACCGGGACGAGTTAAGGCAGGATGCACTTGTTAATATGGGCAATTATGCAAACGCTCAAAATCTAATAGACATAGCTAGAAAGCGTCTATGTAGACAGTCAGCCCTTGAAACAAGGCTGAAATTTATTGAGATAAAAAAGGCTCTAGCAGATATTGAGCCAGAAATGGCGGCAGTCATGGTCCCAAACTGCGTTTATCGGTGTGGTTGCCCTGAGTTTAAGCCTTGCGTTTTTTGGGATGAGTTTTGCAGTATGTTTTTGGAGGACTACATGGCCAGCGAATTAGGAGACATCAAAAAAAGATATGATTTTTACAACAAAATATTTTAGGAGGGGAAATAAATGGCAGAAGAAATGGGGAAGAACCAACCAATAGAAACAAATGCTCAGGGAGGAAAACAATCATACCGGCCATATAAAAGCGAGTGGCTGCCTCCCAAGGCAATGCTGGCGCTGTCTAAAGTGCGGCATGAGGCTTCAGGGCGGTACGAGAAAGACAACTATAAGAACATACCTCTTGATGAGCATGTGGGCCGGGCATTAACTCACCTGTTCGCTTGGTTGGCAGGGGATACCAGCAACGACCATTTAGCACATGCTCTTTGTCGGGTAGCGTTTGCGGTGGAGATAGAGCAAGAGGAGGAGGCGAAAGAAAAATGTTAGATTTATTATTGGACGAATGTGACGGGTGCAAATATTTTGGAAATGCAGAATGCTGTTACTGTATGAGAAATTCAGAGCTTTATCCTGATTATCCAGATAATTATGAGCCATGCGAGGAGGCAGAGGAAAATGACTAATCTTGATAAATTAAAAGCTAAAATAGCTGATATGGATAGCCAACAGTTTGCAGACTTGCTTGATGAGTTAAGGGATGATTGCGCTTATTGTGCTATTTATTCTTATCAAAATTGTGAATCAGAATGCTTAAAAGGTTTTAAACTATGGCTGGATTTGGAGCAAGAACAGGAGGCAGAGGAAGGAGCTAACAATGATTAGCCACGCAAACAAAGGCAAGGCATTTGAGCAAGAGGTAGAGCTTGC
>JBJDXG010000209.1:0-3033 GCA_051866555.1 bacterium
TTTTTCTTGACAGTAATATCTAAAGGTGATATTATACAAGTTAAAATTAATTGAGATGGAGGAGGATTTCTGCATGGAAGACAAGATACTTTTTGAAGGCTATACGTTCGATGATTTGCTGTTAGTTCCGGCTCACTCCAATGTGCTGCCCCGGGATGTAAAAACTGAAACTTATTTAACTAAAAAAATCAAATTAAATATTCCTTTGCTCAGCTCAGCCATGGATACGGTAACTGACTCCAGAATGGCGATTGCCATGGCGCGTGAGGGCGGAATCGGGATTATCCATAAGAATATGTCGATTGAAAGACAAGCTCATGAGGTTGATCGGGTTAAGAGATCTGAGCATGGAATGATTATAGATCCTGTTTATCTTGACCCTGAAAAAACAATAGGTGAAGCTTTGCAGATAATGGCCCAGTACCGCATTTCAGGCGTCCCTATTGTTGAGGGCATGAAGCTGGTGGGAATCTTAACTAACCGTGACTTGAAATTTGAAAAGGATTTCAGCAAAAAAATCAGTGAGGTAATGACTAAGGATAATTTAGTTATTGCCAAGGAAGGGACTACTCTTTCTCAGGCACGTGACATTTTGCAGAAACATAAGGTAGAAAAGCTGCCGATCGTTGATGACAACAATATTTTAAAGGGGCTTATCACTATTAAGGATATTGAAAAGGCTATTAAGTATCCGCGTTCAGCTAAGGATGAGAGAGGCCGTCTGTTAGCCGGAGCTGCCATAGGAGTTACGGCTGATACGATAGAGCGTGCCAGTGCTTTAAGAGATGCCGGGGTTGATGTTATCGTAGTCGATACGGCTCATGGTCATTCCCGCGGTGTTATTGAAACCTTTAAAAAGGTTAAGGATACTTTCCCTGATCTTCAGGTTATTGCAGGCAATGTAGCGACGGCAGAAGCGACTAAGGCTTTGATAGAAGCCGGAGTTGATGCGGTTAAGGTTGGAATAGGGCCTGGCTCTATCTGTACTACGAGAATTATTGCCGGAGTAGGTGTGCCGCAGTTATCTGCTGTGTATAATTGTGCTAAGGCAGCAGCTCCTTATGGTGTGCCGATCATTGCTGACGGCGGAATTAAATATTCCGGAGATATTGTTAAGGCTTTGGCTGCCGGAGCTAATACTGTTATGCTGGGCGGTCTTTTAGCCGGTACGGAGGAAAGCCCTGGAGAGATGGAAATATATCAGGGAAGAAGCTTTAAGGTTTATCGCGGCATGGGTTCACTGGGAGCTATGAAGGACGGCAGCAAGGATCGTTATTTCCAGGAGAATGAACAAAAATTAGTTCCTGAAGGAATTGAAGGACGTGTGCCGTATAAAGGACAGCTTTCTGATGTTATTTATCAGCTGCTTGGCGGATTGAGAGCAGGCATGGGCTATTGCGGTACACCGACTATTGATGATTTGAGAAAGAATGCTAAGTTTGTCAAGATTACCGGAGCAGGCTTGAAGGAAAGTCATCCGCATGATATCCATATTACGAAGGAAGCTCCTAATTATAGTGTTTAAAAAAGTTGTAAAAAGGTGTTGACTTTTAAGTGAATTTAGTGTAATATATATAAATGTGAGACGCACTTATCAAGTGCCAGGGCCATTAGCTCAGTTGGCAGAGCACTTGACTTTTAATCAAGGTGTCGATGGTTCAAATCCATCATGGCTCACCAAATTCACTTATGGCCCCATGGTCAAGCGGTTAAGACATCGCCCTTTCACGGCGGTAACCCGGGTTCGATTCCCGGTGGGGTCACCATTTTTTGGCCCAGTAGCTCAGCTGGTTAGAGCGCTAGCCTGTCACGCTAGAGGTCGAGGGTTCGAGTCCCTTCTGGGTCGCCATTACAATAAATTGCCTCGGTAGCTCAGTCGGTAGAGCAGAGGACTGAAAATCCTCGTGTGGGCGGTTCGATTCCGCCCTGAGGCACCATTTATGCTGGTGTAGCTCAATTGGTAGAGCAGCTGACTTGTAATCAGCAGGTCGCGGGTTCGAGTCCCATCACCAGCTCCATTTTTTTCGGAGAGGTTCCCGAGTGGCCAAAGGGGGCAGACTGTAAATCTGTTGGCTCCGCCTTCGAAGGTTCGAATCCTTCCCTCTCCACCATTTTTATAATTAAGTTAATTAAAAGCTGTTGAATTTGATTTCAACAGCTTTTTTGTTTTGTCAATTATTAAAATTTGTTTTCCAGAATGGCGCGAGTGATTTTTTCAGCTCTTGGCCCGGTTGCTTCATTGCCGTCATAAAGCCTTAAAGCGAAATACAGGCGATGACCGTTATTTTCCCAAAAGCCGACAAACCAGCCGTTGTTGTTATTTTTGCTTGTTCCTGTTTTGCCGTACAGCTTTCCTGCCTTTAAATCACCGCGGTACATAATGTTTTTAAGAATGCTTATTTCCTTATCGTTGTATCCCTTTATTTGCTGGTTAAAGAGCCTTTTTAAAAACTCTACCTGTTCCTTAGGCGATATTTTCAGCGATGCATCTATCCAAAAGGTACCGCCTGAGCTTACGTCATTATTGCCGTAATTGATTTCCCTAAGAGATTTATTCATTTCCTCTAAGCCAACCTGACTGGATATTTTCTCAAAATACCAGACGGCTGAAAAGGCAAAGGCCTGCTGTAAATTAAGATCCTGATTCCAAACCGGGAAGAATCTTTTTTGTCCGTCCCATTTTATAATGCTGTTTTCATCCTGAATAATATTATGCTTTAAGCCTATGAGGGTATTGGGAATTTTAAAGGTTGAGCAGGGCGATGTTCTGACATCAAGTAAGTAGGAATTGTATTCATAGTATGTGTTGCTTTTTTCATCCCAGAATAAAGCACAGCCCTTGTTGGGGCCGAAGAATGAATCTAAGCGGCAGTTGTTGGTTGGGGCTTTTGCTTCAGAAGCGAAACCGGCTAAATTAAGGGTTAAGATTAATAAAGCAATCAGCACCAGATGTTTTTTCATATTTATTCCTCCCGTAATTTATAATTTAGTATATATTATAGCACTTCTTATTTGACAAATCAGCAGCTGAAA